>DYCW01000071.1 GCA_019417865.1 Ruminococcus sp.
CCGGTGCACCGCAGCCGCAATCAGAAGAAAAGGCATCCCCTATGCCATTGACAGAACCAGGTGAAAATTCTTCTGCTGGAAACCGAATTTTGTCAAAGACCGCACATGGGGATTCGGTATCTGCACGACACTCCTTTGTGGGAATTGTATACTCATACGTCGGCACTAAAATGGTAACCGGCCGGAATAATTCCACGACAGAAAATAATCCCAGCGTCATGATGACTGTACGAATTGGTACTGCACTGCTGCCTTCTGGTGATGATGGACAAACCATCCCCACTCTGGTTTCCAGTGCAATCGGCTCTACGACCTGTACCGCAGCAGTCGGCAAGTTGATGCTCTCGCAGCATTCATCATCCTTTTTACGTGGCTTACTATTGCTGAAAAATGTTTTACTACTGCTTTCACCGCCGTAGAGAATCACATTTTTTCCAGCATATGCAGTTCCTGTCAACAAAGTTGGACTGCCGCAGGCTCGTTCATATGCCATCAGCTCTACCCGAAATGTATACGTCAAGTCAATGGAGAAAAAACCACGATTAAACGGAACCGGCTCAATGTTCATGCAGATATCGGAGACTTTTACACAACGACTCTTCACCAGCGTCACATTTGGCGACAGTTCTCCGCAGTCCAATAAAACCTGCACATTGGACAGACAATCCCGATCGCTGCAGCTGTCAAAGACACGATCTACTTTGATTGGCACAGCATCTGGACAGGTATCCGGCGTTGAATGAAATTTGCTCATAGAAACCCCTCCTATGGAAACATAGTCAAAGCAGAACCACTCTGCTTCTCTACAGTCTATTCAAAGGGTTTCTGTTTTGTGACTACTATCAGCAAAATCTTTTATGCTTCTGTATTGTACATCTCCCGAAAAAAACAACTATACGAACCAGTATGACAAGCCACTCCAGTTTGTTCCACATTAACCAATAAGGTATCATTGTCACAGTCGCTGTACATGCTGATGACCTTCTGCAAGTGTCCAGAAGTGGCGCCCTTGTTCCAAAGTTCCTGACGGGAACGGCTCCAAAACCAGGTATATCCCGTTTCCAATGTCTTTTTCAAGCTCTCTTGATTCATATACGCTAACATCAATACCGTTTTTGTGTTATACTCATAGACAATTGCCGGGATGAGTTCTTCTTTTTCAAAATATTGCTCCAAATGGTTCGGATCAATTTTTAACATAGTAATCTCCTCATTTCTTTTGATTTCCATTTTTATCAAACTGCTGCTGCAAGGCTCGTTCTGTAAAAATAATAGGAATTAGAAGAATCAAAGATTGTAATAGAACAACAACACCCATTAGAATAGCACATATTTCTACCCTGATAAAAAGAAATAGCAAAGAAAATAAGAAAGAAATACAGAACAACATTACGCCATAAACTTTCCAGAGTTGTCCGCAATATGCATTTGCAAATTTCCAGGTCTCCCTATTTTTCATAGAACGTTTTGTGCGATAACCTATCAAACCATGGATATTCTTCGGTGGATGTGACTGCATCATCCAACCTGCAAACACCATAATAATTGGTATCACAAACAGCATCACGATATAAAATATCCGCATCACCGCATCAAAATGCCCTTTTGCCGGCAGTCCGCCTTGACATCTTGTACCGTCAATTCGCCAAAGTGAAAGAGAGAAGCTGCCAATGCCGCAGAACAGCCTGTTTCCAGAAAGGATTCTGCAAAATCCGGCAGCTTGCCAGCCCCACCGCTGGCAATAACCGGAATAGAAACTGCATCACAAACCGCCTTCAGCATTGGCAGGTCAAAACCTTCCTTTGTACCATCTGCATCAATGGAATTCAAGCAAATCTCCCCTGCTCCCAGTTGTTCACACTGTTTCACCCAGTCAATCAAGTCCAGGTGCATATCCACTCTGCCGCCATTGATAAAAACGGTCCATTTGTTTTCTGCCACCTTTTTTGCGTCAATTCCAATGCACACGCACTGGCTGCCAAAAATATCAGCAGCCTCTCGAATTAAAGTCGGATTTTGCACTGCCTGCGAATTCACAGATACCTTGTCCGCACCGGCACGCAATGTTTCCCGAAAATCATCAATACTCTTAATACCGCCACCAACAGTCAGCGGTACAAAGATTTTCTTTGCTGCCTCTCGCACCACATCCAGAATTACACCTCTTTTTTCATAAGAGGCGGTGATATCATAAAATACAATTTCATCTGCACCCTGTGCATTATATTCCTGTGCCAGGGCAACTGGATCCCCGACATCTCGAACGCCTTCAAATTTAACGCCTTTTACTACTTTTCCATCCCGTACATCCAGACAGGGAATAATTCTCTTTGCCAGCATATCCTGCAACCTCCATTCTTATTGCTGCTCACCAGCACAGGCAATTGCTTCTTCTAATTGCAATGTTCCCTGATACAGCGACTTTCCGCAGATCGTTCCATACAGTCCCATCTGCTTGCACGCCTGAATATCTGCAATCGTATGCACCCCACCGCTTGCAATGATGTTGCAGCTTGAGCCAACTACATTGTGAATCTGCTGTAATTGTTCGGTATTGACACCAGATAGCGTGCCGTCTCTGGAAATATCCGTGTAAATAATATACTTTACACCAACAGATGCCATTTCTCTGGCAAGGGAAAGGTAATCCACAGAAGAACTGTCCAGCCAACCCTCCACGGCAACCATACCGTTTTTGGCATCAATGCCAACCGCTATCCGATCACCATATTCTGCAATAGCATCTTTGACAATCTGTGGATTTTTCAGAGCAATGGAGCCAAGGATGACACGAGAAATACCACCCTGCAAATAAGTTTCTACTGTGTCTAGGCTGCGAATGCCACCGCCTAATTCGACTTTTAACGGTGTATTTTTTGCAACATCCAAAAATAGATCTGCATTCATTGGTTTGCCTGCTCTGGCACCATCCAAATCCACCATGTGAATCCAAGCCGCCCCGGCAGTCACAAAATCCGATGCCGTTTTTCGATAATCCTCTGCTACTTTATGAGAAGTGGAGAAGTCGCCCTTTACCAAACGGACACAAGTCCCATCCTGAATATCAATTGCAGGTAAAATAATCATTTCAACAGCCCTCCAAAATTCCGCAGAATCTGCAACCCCGTTTCCCCACTCTTTTCCGGGTGGAATTGTGCACCGAAAACCGTCTTTCCATCATAAACCATTGCCGGAATCTGTCCACCGTAGGTAACATACGCTGCCAAGTACTGCGGTGCTACAAATGCCTGATAGGAGTGTACAAAGTATACATACGCTCCCTCGCCCAGATTATGCAGCAATGGACAGTCAATCTGATATTCAAGTTTGTTCCATCCCATATGTGGAATAATCAAGTCTGTTGCCGGTATTTTCTCCACCGTCCCGGGAATCAGTCCTAAACCGTCACATTCTTCAAACTCATACCCTTTTTCAAATATCAGCTGCATTCCAAGACAAATACCCAGAAACGGCTTCTTCTTTGCCTCTGTTTGCAAAATTCCCACTAAATTCCGTTCCTGCAGCATTTGCATCGCACTGGGAAATGCACCCACACCCGGCAAAATAATGGCATCTGCTGTCTGAATGGTATGGGCATCATCAGTCAGCTGGTTCTTCAATCCCAGATAATCCAGTGCATTCTTGACACTGAAAATGTTGCCTGCACCATAGTCTACAATGGCAATCATTTATAAAACCCCTTTCGTAGAAAGTGTTTGTCCGCTCTTCGTCGGCTCAATGGCAATTTTTAATGCATGGGCAACCGCCTTAAAAGCTGCTTCGCATTTATGGTGATCGTTTACACCGTACATCATGTTAATATGCAGGGTAATGCCAGCCTGAAAGGCAAATGCACGGAAAAATTCCTCTGTCAGACAAGTGTCATACTGTCCAATCATTGCATTGGTAAATGACCCCTGAAAGACCAGAAACGGACGATTGCTGATATCCAGACTACAAAAAGCAAGGGCTTCGTCCATTGGAATGTAGGCACTTCCGTAGCGGGTAATGCCGGACTTGTCGCCCAAAGCTTCTCCAAGAGCTTTTCCTAACACAATACCAGTATCTTCTACTGTATGATGCCCGTCCACATGCAAATCTCCGGCAACCTGAATATACATACTGATGCCACTATGTACAGCAAGGGCAGTCAGCATATGATCAAAAAAACCAATGCCGGTGTGAATCTCAGCAATCCCCTTTCCATCCAGTATCACTTTTACCTGAATCTGTGTTTCTTTTGTATTACGCTCTATTATGGCTTCTCGCATAATTACACCTCTTTATAACGTTCATGATTCTACTTCATAGGATTTACATACACTGTTTCCTATTTATGCACATGGCATCAACCAGAACAAATCCCATTTTCATTTTCATATTTTTTCAGAAAATTTTGAAAAAATTCATACACGGATCTACCATGTTTAAAGAATGGCATACTGGAATCGTAGAAATAATAGTTGATGCCAACGCAATCATCCGCATCTGTTTTGCCGCAGAATAAATATTTCTTACCAAATGAAAGCGTATCATCACCCAAATGTATATACATGCTGTATGTGTTGTATATTTTTTCATCCTCTGTCAAATCTTCCTGAATCAATGTGAGCGAATTTAAATAATCTAGAATTTCATCTGTCATTTCCTCGTTTGTTATAATAAAATAATTTGGATCGTCCTGCTCCGGAAATAAAATTTCTACACAATCTACAGAACTAAAATGCAAACTTTCTTTCATCTTAAACAACCGAAGTGGGTAACGATACCATGCCCCTATCCACCCTATAAGCAAAAATAAACTCAATAAAATGATACTGAAAATAAAAAACAGCCGTTTTACTTTCTTATTGTGCATCTTCAAACCGCACCGTAATCGCATTGGCATGTGCAGTTAAGCCCTCCCGATTTGCAATCAGCACAATATCATCTTTTGCTGCACGCAGTGCATCCTTTGTATAGTATGTATAACTGGAACGCTTTGTAAAACTTGCCACGCCCAATGGAGAAAAGAACCGTGCAGTACCACTGGTCGGCAGAACGTGGTTTGGTCCTGCATAATAGTCACCCAACGGTTCGGAGGCATACTGTCCTAAGAAAACAGAGCCAGCATTGTCCAATGCTCCCAGTAACTCCATCGGATTCTCCATTAAGACTTCCAAGTGTTCTGGTGCAATTCGGTTTGCCAGCTGTACTGCCTCTTCCCGGCTATTGCAAAGCAAAATCGCACCATAGTTATTCATGGACTTCTCAATGATTTCTTTTCTGGAAAGTGTTTGCACTTGTCGATTAATTTCTGCCTGCACCTGCTCTGCCAATGCAGCACTGGTAGTCACCAAAATGGAAGAAGCAAGGACATCGTGCTCTGCCTGTGACATCAAATCTGCTGCCACATAGGACGGCGTTGCGGTTTCATCTGCCATCACCAATACTTCACTCGGTCCAGCAATCATATCAATATCTACAATTCCATATAACAGCTTCTTGGCAGTTGCTACATAGATATTACCAGGTCCTACAATTTTATCGACCTTCGGAATTTCCTCTGTACCGTATGCCAGTGCAGCAATTGCCTGTGCTCCACCAGAAAGGAAAATCCGATCCACGCCGCAAATCGCTGCTGCAACTAGAATATCCGGATTCGGTGTGCCGTCTTTCCTCGGCGGTGTCACCATAATAATTTCCTTCACACCAGCGATTTTTGCAGGAACGGCATTCATAATCACACTGGATGGATATGCCGCAGTACCTCCTGGTACATATAATCCCACACGTTCCAAACCACGAACACGCTGTCCTAAAATCACACCATTTTCCATCGGGTGAATGAAACCCTGTTCCACCTGACGCTGGTGGAAATCCCGTACATTCTCCATTGCATTCAGAAGGGCATTCACAAACGCTTCATCTGCTTCTGTCAGAGCATCGTTGATGACCTCCCTCGGTACTTCATAATATTCCGGCAGACTGCCGTCAAATTTTAAAGTATAATTTTTAACGGCTTCATCTCCGCCTGCTTTTACCGTCTTTAAAATTTCCTGTACGGTTTCTGTGACACGTTGATTCGTTTCTCCAGTACGCTGTTCCAATAGCTGAAAAAACGCCTCCCGTTCTTCTACCACACTGGCGTTAATCTGTTTCATGGTAATCATGCCTGCAATACCTCCTCAATTTTCTGAATCAATGCCTCTATTTCCTGCTGCCGCATTTTCAAGCTGACGACATTCGCAATCAGCCTAGCAGAAATTGGTACGATTTCTTCTACCACTTCCAAACCATTTTCCCGTAGTGTCACACCGGTTTCTACAATATCAACAATCCCATCTGCCAATTCCAGTAAGGGTGCCAGTTCTACAGAGCCTTCAATTTTTACAATGTCAATATCCATGCCCTTGCTTTCAAAAAAACGGCGGGCAACATTCGGATATTTGGTCGCAATACATTTCACACCATAACCGCTGTAAAAGTCCGTCCCCTTCTTAGCCGCCAGTGCAAACCGACATCTGCCAAAGCCCAAATCTGCCAGCTCAAAAAATTTCCCTGACATTTCCAGAATTGTATCTTTTCCAACGACACCCAAGTCACAGACACCATGTTCCACATAAGTAATGACATCCGCAGCCTTGGAAAGTACCACTTCCATATTGCCATCTGGAATCGGCAAAATCAACCGTCTGCCCTTGTTATGTACCGCTTCACAGTCATAGCCCAGCTTTTCCAGCAAAGCAACTGTGTCTTTTTCCAAGCGTCCCTTTGTCAATGCAATTCTAAGCGGTTTTGTCATAATACTGTGACCTCCGTAACTTCTTCTTCTACTCGATATAATTTCGGAATCTGCCGTGTCTTCGCATATTGCAAAGCGGCTTCCGATGTTTCTTCCAATGCAAACTCAACAACACTGCCAGCCTGCCGTTTGGTTTCTGCTAATTTAATCGCTGCCTGCTCATAGCCAGGTGCTGCATAAATGACAGCGTCCGACGGTTTCTTTGTCCGTGGATTCTTCTTCATCGCCACTTTGGCAACAGCATCCACATTGACTGCAAAGCCAACTGCCGGGACATCATAACCAAAACTCTCCAACAGCTTATTATATCGACCGCCGGAAAGTACTTCATCACCGTAACCTTCCAAATAGCCTTTGATAATCACACCGGTATAATAATCTGCTTTATTGACAATGCCCAAATCAACGCTCAACCGCTCTTTTCCAATCAATGCTGCAATTTCTTTGTACAATTTTCGCAGATATTCCAACATATCCTGAATATGCGGTGTTGTATATAATTGTGCCATTTTGTCAAATACTTCTTCCCCTCCAAACAAAGACGGCAGTTTTTTCAAGGCATGAATAATATGATTATCTCCCAATGTATCCAGCAGATCATTCAGAGCAGAGTAGTTTTTCGTTTCAATCAAATAGCGAATCTCTTCTTTTGTATTCGGTGCGGCATGCAGTTCTCGCATCAATTCCTTGAAAATGCCGGCATCGCCTAATTCTAGAGAGAAATTTGTTTCATTGCACTCCTTCAGTACCACAATTGCCATGCTTGCCATTTCCAAATCTGCCATATAAGAATTGGATCCAATCAACTCTACACCAGCCTGCATGAATGCGTCGCTCCGCCCTTTCAATGCCGGCTCAAAACGATAGGCACTCTGCATATAGCAGAGACGCAGCGGCAGCATGGCTTCCCGCAGACGGGTCGCAACCACTCTTGCAATCGGTGTGGTAGACTCCGGACGCAGTACCAGCAACCGCCCTTTGCTGTCTGTCAGTTTGTACAGTTGTTCCTGTGGATAACGAACAGCCTCAGACTGAAACACATCGAAAAATTCCAGTCCAGGTGTAACGAGTTCGTCATATCCACGGCTTTGAAAAACAGAACGAATTTTTTCTTCTGTTTCCCGTCGCACCAAACACTCTTCCAATAATAAATCCTTTGTGCCTTCCGGCGTAATTAGATTGTAATTTCTCATTTGTTCCTCCTGAAAATCGCTTTATCGTGCTACTACGATAATAAGATATCATGCTACAATCAATTTGTCAAGCTAAAAGAGTGACATTTGACTAGATTTCGGCAAATTGCCGAATGCATTCAACTTTTCCAGCGTTTCTATCACTGTTTTTGATGCACCACTTCGACTTTGAAACTCTTCAATCGAAATAAAATCCCGTTTTTGTGCTGCTTCATATAATCCATTTGCAGCTGCCAAACCAATGCCACTGAGTGCAGAAAACGGAATCCGAATTTTTTCATCCTCCACCAAATACTGCGATGCATGAGAACGATATAGGTCAATTGGCAGAAATTCCAACCCTCTGCACAGCATTTCATTGATAATATAGAGCAGATCCAACTGGTCATTTTCCTTTTTAGAGCGTTCATTTCCTTTTTCCCGCAGCTGTTCAATTCGATTGTGTACAGCTTCTTTTCCCTGCATGACCAGCTCTACATCAAAATCATCACCACGTGTGCTGAAGTAAACGGCATAGTAAGCAAGCGGATGATATAATTTAAACCATCCTAGTTTAATGGCAGCAGTTACATAAGCAGCCGCATGTGCTTTTGGAAACATATATTTAATTTTTAGGCAGCTGTCAATATACCAATCTGGCACATTGTGGTCTTTCAGCATTTGAATCCGTTCCGGTGTAAATGTCTTCGGTGCTTTTCCCTTACGGGTATCCTCCATAATCTGAAACGCTTGCTTCGGTTCTACACCCTTATGCAGCAGATAGGTCATAATACTATCTCTTGTTCCGATGACATCGGAAATGGTACAGGTACCATTATCAATCAGGTCTTTTGCGTTGCCTAGCCATACATCTGTTCCATGTGACAAGCCAGAAACCTGTAAAAAGTCACTGAATTTTGTCGGTTTAGAATCCAACAGCATTTGAATCGTAAAACCGGTTCCCATTTCTGGGATCCCAAGACTGCCGGTTTTGCAATAGATTTCTTCGCTGGTAACACCCAATTCATCTGCATGGGTGCACATCCGAATCACACGGGGATCTGTGGTCGGTACTTCCCGAATATCCAAACCTGTGATATTCTCTAAATGCCGGTACATCGTCGGCACAACATGTCCCAGTTCATCCAGTTTCAAAATGGTGTCATGCAGCGAATGGAAGTCGAAATGTGTGGTAATCACATCAGAATCCGCAGAGTCTGCTGGATGCTGCACAGGCGTAAAATCATAAACATCATAGTCGTTCGGCACAACCACCATGCCGCCTGGATGCTGCCCGGTAGTACGCTTGATTCCAGTACAACCAATAGAAAGGCGATTGATTTCAGTTGGACTGCACTCTATGCCACGCTCGTCTAAGAATTTTTTAACATAACCGTATGCCGTTTTATCTGCAACAGCTGCAATCGTTCCGGCTTTAAACACATTGTCTCGTCCAAACAATTCTTCTGTATAACGATGGGCGGAGGATTGATATTCACTGGAGAAGTTCAGGTCAATATCCGGTGCCTTATCGCCGTCAAAGCCAAGGAATGTCTCAAACGGAGTGTCATGCCCATCCCGATTCATCTCCGTCCCACAATCCGGACACTTTTTTGCTGGTAAATCAAATCCAGAACCCACACTGCCGTCTGTGATAAATTCGCTGTGTTTACATTTCGGGCAGACATAATGCGGCACAAGCGGATTGACTTCTGAAATCCCCGCCATGGAAGCCACAAAAGAAGAACCGACAGAACCTCTGGAACCGACCTCATAGCCATGTGCTACGCTGTCCCATACCAGCTTTTGTGCAATGATATACAATACAGCAAAACCATGCTTGATAATGGAATCTAGCTCTCGGTTCAGCCGCTTTTCCACCAGCTCTGGAAGAGGATCGCCGTAAATTTCCCGTGCTTTTTCGTTGGTAATGCGAATCAGATCTTCTTCTGCACCGTCAATATTTGGCGTAAAAGTGCCCTTTGGAATCGGACGAATGTGCTCAATACAATCGGCAACCCAGTTGGTATTTTCTACAACTACTTCATATGCTTTCTCCTTTCCCAAGTAGGAGAATTCTTCTAACATTTCATCTGTTGTCCGAAAATACAGCGGTGGCTGATATTTGGCATCGTCGTATCCCTGCCCAGCCTGCAAAATTTCACGAAATTTGGCATCCCCAGGATCCATAAAGTGCACATCACAAGTGGCACAGACTGGAATTTGCAATTCTTCGCCTAGTTTCACAATCGCACGGTTATAATCTTTCAATTCTTCTCGATTGGCAGCTGTCCCGTTGCGAATCATAAATGCATTGTTTTCATCCGGCTGAATTTCCAGATAATCATAAAACTTTGCCAGTTCCACAATTTCTGCATGAGGACGATTTTCCACCATTGCCTGAAACAGTTCACCGGCTTCACAAGCACTGCCGAACAGCAATCCCTCTCGGTGCTGCTGTAAAACAGACTTTGGTATCAACGGTTTTCGATAGAAATATTTTAAGTGTCCGTAAGAAATCAGTTTGTATAGGTTTTTCAGGCCAGCCTGATTCCGTACCAATATAATCTGATGGTAAGATTTTAATTTTCTCACATCCATGTCAGTCGTTCCAGTATTCAGTTCTGCAAGTGTTTGTAATCCTTTTTCCTGAATGAGCTGAGATACCAGCTTGACATAAATTTTTGCCAACATCTGGGCATCATTGCAGGCACGATGATGGTCAAATTTCCCAAGTTTCAATGCCTTTGCAACAGAATCCAGCTTATGTTTTGCAATCTGCGGCAGCATAACCTGACTCAGGACAAGCGTATCCAATGTGACAAATGAAAACTCAATTTTTTGCCTTGTGCAAGCATTTCGGATAAAGGATGTATCAAACCGTGCATTATGTGCTGCCAGTACCGGTTTCTCCGTTCCGCAGAAAGCAATAAAGTCCTCCAATGCCTGCCGTTCGCTGGGGGCATTGGCAACCATACTATCTGTAATACCAGTCAACTCTACAATCTTTTGCGGAATTGGCTTTTCTGGATTCACCATGGTAGAAAACGTATCTACAATCTGCAAATTTCGCAGCTTTACCGCACCAATTTCTGTTAAACGATCTTTTGTATAACTCAAGCCGGTTGTTTCCACATCAAAAATAATGATTTCATCCTGTAGGCTCCGTGTATCTGGTTCATCAACAATTTGTTGTTTCTGCATATCATTCACAACATATGCTTCGCATCCATAGATGATCTTAAAATCCTTATCCTTGATCGCATTCCATGCATTCATCGCATCTGGAAATGCCTGTGCAATCCCGTGATCGGTAATGGCAATTGCCGGATGTCCCCAGTCATGTGCCCGATTGACCAACTTTCCTGCCTCTGTAATGGCATCCATCTGGGACATAGCAGTATGACAATGCAGCTCTACTCGTTTCTTTTCTGCATGGTCTTCCTTTTTCTTTCGCTTCACCATAGTAATGGAATCCGGCTTCAATACCATCTCACGTGCAAACTGATCAAAATCAATCCGCCCCAACAACAATAAGGTACTGCCCTTTTTGATTTCATTCAGTGCCAGTTTTTTCAGGTTTTCTGTTGTATCAAACAGCTTGACCAAAATTGAATTTTCGTAATCTGTTACCTGATAGGTTGCAACGGTTCGCTCGCCCCTTACCTCTCGTACCTCCATAGCAAAGACATCCGCCAGAATCACAGAACGCTGTCCTTCCCGCTGCAATGCTTCTGTAATGGAAATTGGCAAGTCTCGAATCGGTCTGCCTTTGATGAGCGTAGCACTCCCTGGTACAATATTGTCCAGTGCAATCGAAAGCATAACCGGCTGTGCTTTGACCGGCTCTGTTTTTCCCTGTAACACCGGAACAACAGGGGGCATTTGAAACTGTTCCGAATGCTTCGATACATTCTTTTCAGCAGTCTCCTGCATCACATGATAATCTTCTTCGGAAACAGCAGCCGTTCCCTGCAACTCTACTTTTCGCTGTATGGAAAAGAAACGCTGTAACAGGCTTTGAAGTTGCTCTGCCACATGATAGCGTTTTAAAATATCATAACCGCCGTTTTTTAGGATAATTTGCAGTGTGGTTTCTGACAGTTGCACTTCTGCACCATCAAAAAAACCATTCACAACCGGTTGCTCTCGCTTCAAAAATTGCAGCAAATCCGGAAAATAATCTACACTGCAAAGTGCAGGGGCATATTTGGGTGCAATTCGCACGATTTCAATTTCCAATGCCGTTTGCAGCGTCTGCTCCAATGCAAAGATATCCGCAGCCGACACCAGGCGAGGAAATGTGACATAAAAAGAAAGGCGTGTCAGATTTTCCGCATAAGTCAGACGGTATAACATACCATCCTGCATGGAATCCGGTAATGCTGCCACATAGGGATCCAAAAAATAGGAAAATCGCAATGTTTCCATGTTACACACTCCTAAAATTTCTCAATTTCCTGCATCAGTTCTGATACAATCTCCGCTTCTGGTATCTTTCTCAGAATCTCGCCTTTTTTAAACAGCACAGCACAGCCGTCGCCACCTGCAATTCCAATATCCGCTTCTCGTGCTTCTCCTGGTCCATTGACCACACAACCCATCACAGCAACCTTGATGTCTTTTTCTACACTGACAAGTGCTGCTTCCACTTCTTTTGCCGTCTTCACCAAGTCAATTCTGGTTCTGCCACAAGTCGGACACGCCACCAATTCGGGTCCGCCACGCAATCCTATGCATTTCAAAATATCTTTTGCTGCATAGATCTCCTGCACAGGGTCATCTGTCAGAGAAACCCGTATGGTTGCACCAATCCCATCATGCAGCAATGCTCCAATTCCAATGGCTGACTTGATCAATCCCATATGTGCTGTTCCCGCTTCTGTTACTCCAAGATGCAGCGGATAATCACACTGCTGAGCTGCCAGACGATAGGCATCAATCATAGTAGAGACAGTGGACGATTTCATGGAGATTACAATATCCGTAAAGTCACAGTCCTCTAGCATCTTCACATGTCGCATAGCACTCTCCACCAGAGCTGATGCAGTGGGAGCACCATATTTTGCAAGCAGATCCTTTTCCAGAGAACCAGAATTGACGCCAATCCGAATGGGAATGTTTCGGGACTGGCACGCTTTCACAACTTGTTTTACCCGATCCATCCCACCAATATTCCCTGGATTGATGCGGATTTTATCAATACCGGCTGCCACTGCCTCCAATGCAAGCCGATAATCAAAATGAATATCCGCAACCAATGGTATGGAAATCGCTTCTTTGATGGCTGGTATTAGTTTTAACGCTTCTTTGTCTGGAATGGCTGCACGCAAAATCTCACAGCCTGCCTGCTCCAGTGCCACTGCCTGTGCAACACTGCCGGCAATGTCATCAGAACGGGTATTCAGCATGGACTGTATATAAATATGTTTGCCATCTAATATACAGTCACCGACTTGAATGGCTTTTTTTGTTTGCATCCGTATCCGCTCCTTCCTGTTGTCATATGTGAGTTCAATGAGAATATATTCGCTATTGATTGTAAACGGTGCTGGCGAAAATGCCACACGATTCACCTGTAACGGATAAAACTTGTTGTTCAACTCACGTTGTTATCAATAAAAAATTCGTGTGACATCCTGTACCGTTATCACAATCATCAGTAAAAACAGAGCCGCCATGCCAGCAAAATGTACCATCGCTTCGTGCTCTTTTTTGACCGGTTTTCGCCGAATGGCTTCCAACAGTAGGAATAAAAACCGACTGCCATCCAGTCCCGGTATAGGTAACAAATTAAAAATACCCACATTGATGGTAATAAAAATAGTCAGGTGCAGCACAGAAGAGATTCGTTCTGCGGCGGTTTCGCCGACTGTTGCTGCATCGCTGATAACCTCAACCGTCCCAACTGGACCAGATAAATCCTGTATGCCGTATTTCCCGCTGACCAGTTCCAACAGAGACATCCAGATCAATTTACCAGTTGCCACCGTATCTTTGGCGGCATAAGCAGTGACACTCCAAACCGTCTTTTCTTTCGCTTCCAAAGAAAAATCCAGCCAGTCATGGTTTTCCTGATCCAAGAATGTGACATTCTCCAGCTTCACCTTTTTTCCATCCCGTTCCACCACGACTGTAAACGGTTCACCAGCTTCGTTGCTCATTTTATACTGCAAATCCGTAATAGTGAAGATGTGCGAACCGTTGAGGGATACAATAGTATCGCCTGCCTGCAAACCGCAGGTATTGCTGGTTGCCTGCTCGTGAAAACCATGAATGGTATTGCTGATGAGGTAGGGGTCACTGCATGTGGTAACAAGCAGCAATACAAAACCCAACACAATATTCATAAATGCACCGGCAAGCACAACAATCATACGCCGCCAAACTGGCTTCCGGTCAAATGCCCGCTCATTCTGGCTTTCTGCGTCTTCCCCTTCCATGGAACAAAAACCACCGATTGGCAATAGTCGCAGAGAGTAGAGGGTTTCTCCCTTTTGAAACCGAAGAATTTTCGGACCCATTCCAATTGCAAATTCATTCACCTGAATGCCGTTACACTTTGCTGCCACAAAGTGTCCAAATTCGTGAATGGCAATGATACAACCGAAAATGAAAATTGCAAGTAAAATAGACAAAAGCGTTGCCATCATCCTGCCGCTCCTTTCTGATTTTCAAACTACCTCTTTCCATTTCAAATAGGAAATAATAATTATTCTATTGTTCCGTAGATCCGCATCTGCACTAGATCTCGTGCTTTCTGGTCTGCATGCAATACATCTTCACAAGTTTGCAGTGTATAATTGGGAACAGCCTGCATCGCTGCTTCCACACAATCTGCAATTTCTAAGAATCCAATTTTTCCGTCTAAAAAGGCACATACCGCAACTTCATTTGCCGCATTCATGATACAGGGCAATAAATCCCCTGTCTGCATGGCTTGCTTTGCCAGTGCCAAACAGCGAAATGTGGTTTCGTCTGGTTCTGCAAATGTCAATGTTCCGTATTTCGTCAGAGAAAGCGGTTCGACTGGACAAGGCTTTCGTTCCGGATATAGAATCGCATATTGAATTGGCAGCCGCATATCCGGCACACCCATTTGGGTAATCACAGAATTGTCTGCATACATGACACCAGAATGTACAACACTCTGCCGGTGAATCAAAACAGTAATCTGTTCCGGCTGTAAATCAAACAGCCACTTTGCTTCAATGCACTCCAATCCTTTATTCATCATGGTTGCAGAATCAATGGTAACCTTGCTTCCCATATCCCAGTTGGGATGCTTCAGGGCATCCGCAGCGGTGACGGTTTTCAGCTGTTCTTTGGTATAACCGAAGAACGGCCCGCCGGAAGCTGTCAGCAGAATTTCTTTTACTGGATTATGGGCATTGCCCTGCAAACATTGGAAAATTGCAGAATGCTCGCTGTCCACTGGCAAGATAGCCACCCCTTTTTCCGCAGCGGCTTTCATTACCAATGCACCGCCTGCAACTAATGTTTCTTTATTCGCAAGTGCAACATCTTTACCAGCAGCAATCGCTGCCAAAGTTGGCTGTAGACCCACCATTCCTACAACTGCATTCACGACCAAATCGGCATGGGGATCTCCTGCCAGTTCACAAAGTCCCTCCATACCTGTCAATATCTGCACCGGCAAGTCTGCCAATG
>DYCW01000072.1 GCA_019417865.1 Ruminococcus sp.
AGTGGGAGGTGTGCAAGCACCGACCCCACGCATGGACAAAACTATCATCCATGCCAAAGTAATAAAAAATATAATCAACTATAACAGTAAACAATAAAGTCAAAAGGTGGAATGTAACATGAAACAAGTGATAGCACTCAGATACTATCAATCGAATGCAGGTTGTGATATGCTGTTCAATACTGCCGTTCATTACGGTTTGCGATATACAGAATATGAAAATCAAATGCTGTTCTTTATCAGGGAGGAAATTGCTGATGAAAGAACAGCATATTTTTTTTTGGCGATTTGCTGTGCCACATATTCAATACAACTTACTCAAACAATCAATATAGCTATCCAGCAGAAAGTCCAGATTATGAAGTCGGTATCTATGATATACTGTTTGCATTTATTGACTTTGTAAGAAAAAGAACGGATGAAAAGCACTATAAGGAACAGCTCCGAAAAGTCTTTCAGCAAATGCATATTGATATGAATGAGAATCTTCCTGCGATATACTTGCTGAAAGATAATACTTATACACTTACTCCGACGGAAAGTTACCGTTCAGGTTATGATATAAAACAAAGAACCGCCAAATGGAAACTCAGTGGTAATACGCAAAAGGAACAGAGTGTGCGAAGAAACAAAAGAGCGGTATACCGTGATTTCAAGTGGGAAAATCTGTATGAAAACTGTGCATTATACAGAGATTTTGTCAATGGTAACATTGAAACTACTGAACAAATTTACCTGCTTGCAAGAAATCTTTGCGGAGCTGAAAAGGGAAAACAGAAATTTCTTGAGATTATGCACTCTGAGGAAAACAGTGATAAGCATTACAGGTTCATCAACTGGAAAGAGATTCTAACGGCGATTATCAAAGACGATGTGCCTGTTGCCAAGTGTGAGATCTGTGAACATTGCGATTGTTGCAGTCATGCGGATACGATGCTTTCAACGGCAAAGTCGACAAAACGTGAGGTCAGGGTGTTGAAAAAGGAAAAATATGTCCCTATTGAAACAGCGTATCAGGCATTACAAAACGCTTTTTACAGGGCGATAGAATTCCATGATAACAAAATCTACATCATTAACGGTCAGACGGCATTGGGCAAGACGAGTACATATATCAGATATATGCAGGAAAGTTCAAAACCTGTTCTGATTGCAGTGCCGACTCATGAACTGAAAGAGCAGATTATTCGTGATGCAAAAAATGCTGGTGTGAAAAAGATATGCGGTACCCCTGATATGAATGCGTATGGAATATCGGAAGAAATCATCGAGGAAATGAATGATATTTACCGTATTGGAGCAGGAAAATATGCACTGAAATTCTTGTCATCAAAGCTCACACAACTTGACAGAAAGAATCCCAATTACAACAAAATCAGCAGTTATCTGAAAGACTGCAAGCGTTCTTTGAGGTTCAGCGGGCATATCATCACCACCCATGCCAAGCTGCTGCGTATGCCTGAAACAGTATTGGAAAGCCACGAAGTCATCATAGACGAAGATATTCTCAGGTCAGTTTTACGAACGGAATCTGTTGACATAAAGGAAGTAAAGAAAATCAGAAACAGCGGTATACTGCCAGAATACATGGGTTCACGCTTAGGTGAAATCTGCATGAAGCGAGGGTATCATGTGATGGACGAGCTGGATATTTTCGCTGATGAAAAGCATCTTGAAACATTGATGGGTAGGAATGCGAATGTGTATGGTTTGCTAAAATCACGGTATATCCACATTGCAAAAGAGAAAATCACGTTCCTGATAGAAGAAAAAATGCCTGACTGTAAACTGTTGATACTTTCGGCAACAATCTCTCACGAGCTTTACAGAATGATGTATCCCAACAGAAGCATTGATTACTACGAGTGTCCGAGGGCTAAATATAGGGGAAAACTGGTGCAGTACACAGATTCCAGCTACAGCAGGTATGCTTTGAATGAAAATTATGATAAGAAAAAATTGCTCACAGAACTTTGCCGAAATAATGAAGTCATCACATTCAAATCTATCGAAAAAGACTTTCATACCAGATATCATTTCGGCAATGTGGAGGGGATGAATAGTTTGCAGGGAAAGAATTTGTCCGTGGTGGGGCTCCCGAATCTTGATGAAACCGTGTATTGCCTGTATGGTATGAGGGCAGGAACTGTCATCAAAAAAGTCAATATGTACCCACAGAGAATTTTAATATATAGGGACAAGTCTTTTTATCTGAATACGTACAAAAATGAAGTGTTGC
>DYCW01000073.1 GCA_019417865.1 Ruminococcus sp.
ACCTATCAGGCGGCAGCAGGGTATTCCAACCGCTGTCCGTACTGCGGAAATTATTCCAATGTGTAAGAAAAAAACCTTAGGTCTTCATATGCTTACAGCAAGCGAAACTTGTTTGCTTTTTATCCCATCAAAAACCGACACTACTCCATAGAGCAGTGCCGGTTTTTGGCATTCTAAATGCATTTCATGATTCTGTTAAGCGTTCGTTTCGTTTTCCGACCAAGGATTCTGCTGCTGATTGTTCTGTCGGTTTCGATTCTGTGCCTGGTTCCGGTTCTGGTTTTGATTCTGATTCTGCTGGTTCTGGAACTGGTTCTGCTGTCGGTTCTGGTTCTGATTCTGCTGCCGATTCTGGTTCTGCTGGAAGTGATTCTGCTCCGGATTCTGATTTTGACGTGACATCTATGCACTCCTTTTCTCCGCACAAGCGGCTGCCAGCTTGCCGCAGCCCGTGCGGAACTGCAAACGACATCCCTTCCTGACAGCCGGAACAGTGCTGCTTTTCCTGCACCGCTCTGTCTGTAGTATGACCGCTCTTGCTGCAAAATATACATTGCCTGCAAATCTGCTTTTCACATTTTCACACGGTTCTGTTGAAATGTTGAAAACATTGTTGAATCTATCTATTTTCACCTATTTTCCGTGGTGATTTTCGTCTTTTTTCACAAAATTCGTTTTTTTTGAAAAAAAGCTTGACTTTCTACCGATTTTGTAGTATACTATAAAAGTCGCAGAAATGAAATGTGTTCTGCTTGCATGTGTTGATGTCAGGTGGCGGCATAGCTCAGTTGGCTAGAGTACTCGGTTCATACCCGATTGGTCGCTGGTTCGAATCCTGCTGCCGCTACCATCCTGGCCCGTTGGTCAAGAGGTTAAGACACCGCCCTTTCACGGCGGAATCATGGGTTCAATTCCCGTACGGGTCACCATTCAACACACAATGCTCATACGTTTCTTTCTGCGATTTTTTGGCCCGTTGGTCAAGAGGTTAAGACACCGCCCTTTCACGGCGGAATCATGGGTTCAATTCCCGTACGGGTCACCACGGTGCATCCTATCCTCAGGATAGGAAATTTTGCTATCCTGAGGATATTTCATTTATTCTTAACATTGGGAAAAGGAGATATCATATGAAGAAAGTATTTTCCATTTGTCTTTTTCTGAGCATTGCGGCAGGTTGCCTGCTGACAGGCTGCGGGGAGCAGAAGGAAACAGAGGATTCTGACAAAGCTGTTGCAACCACCGAAGTAGAAACAACAGAAGCTGCAACAGAAGCAGAAACAACAGAAATGGAAACAGAAACCACGGAAGCTGTTACAGACGCAGAAACGGAAACAGAAGCAGCAGAAACAACTACAACCAAAAAAGCTGCCGCTGATTCCAGCAGCAGTGATGGTTTATGGGCAGATTTCGATCGTATGACATTTTCTGTCAATGGCAAAACGTATACATTGGGTGAAACCACCTTACAGGAAATGATAGACGATGGTGTGCCATTTGAAGAAGATGATTTGGCAAACGCAGGAAACAATGTGAATCCGAATTATGAATCTTCTTCGTTTAATATCACGCTGGGAGAATATGCGTTCGCACAAGTAAAAGTATTAAATGACACCTCTGAAAACAAACCAGCAAATGAATGTTACATTGATGAAATCTATATGCCAGTCGATCTGGAGCAACCACAGGACATCTTGCAGTTTAATTTTCCGTTTACGATGACAAAGGAAGACCTGTTGGCAAATTCGGGTGAACCGGAAGATCCAGATGACATTTATGTTTATGAAGATGAAGATAGCGATTATAAGAGCGAATCCTTTACCTATCGCAAGAAATCGGAAAAATATTATGGGGACAACAAATACCATTTTGAATTTACAAATGGTGCATTGCGGTATGTAACCATTAGCTATACCCCGTAAGGTGTAACATTTTATCATCCGAATCATATCAATATAAATCGGAAAATGACGTAAATGCGTTGTTTTCCGATTTTTTCATTCGTTCAGACAACAAGGAGATGTGATGAAAGACTTTGAAATAATAAAAGATCTGGTTGGAGAACAGGTCACAGAAACAGACCTGAAGTGGGTAGACTGCTATGTCCGTCCGCAAATAGGCATTTTTATCCCGACTGCCGGCACCTGCGGCTATGCTGCCAGACCGCAGCATACCCACCCTTCCTATATGATTGTTATCTATTTTGAACAGACACAAAATCGTTTGTTTCACTATACTGCTGCCATTACCGCACCAAATGTACCGCATAATGATGAAACTGGTGTCCATTATTATTGTCTACTGATTGACAAATCCTATTTTGAATAGCGTTACTACCTGTATGCAGATACAATGCCATGCTTTCGTGCCCATCCATTTCTCCTATGCAGCGACGTACTGAAAGCATTAAACACCTTTGCTTTTGAATACAGCAAATCCATGCCTCATGTAGATGTAACACTAGATGCACAAGCGGAAATCATTACACATTGGATCATTCGCAGTCTTTTGGGGGAGACCTTGGATATGCGAGCCGTTTCCTCTGATTATTCTGTTGCCAGAGCACAGCACTACCACGGAAATCAATTTTTGGATTTTTTGGAAAACTTGTCTGAATTGTCCGGCAGATTCGCTACGCTGTCTGCCTGTAACCGCTGTCCGCTCTGTTCTGTACCTCAATTTGCAGTCTAACTACACTCAATTTCTGCATTTCGTACCGTTTTGTTTTTTTAGATGGCGGACAGCGGTATCTTGTTTCTCCTCCATTGACCGATTCCAACTCGTTTGCTTTGCAAGGGTGGCAGCTTGCCCCCTTATTTAGAGGATGCCCTTCCCCTTTGTCGGCTACGCCGACATTCTTGCCCAGCCCTTTTGTCAGCGTTGCTGACATTTTCCCACGCAGTGGGAAATCACCCTCGCCAAGCTGAGCCAGCTTGACCGCAGTCGCCTATGGCGTAGAATTTAAACTATCATTTAGAAATTGATTTCCGTGATTCCATCAATCACCATCTTGACATTCCCCCTGACTGTATGCTATACTAATGATAATTGTGCGGAAGCAAAACCAATTGCAGTTACCTTGCAAAAAGATAGAAAATAATAGAAAGAAAGGCGGTTTATCCTATGCCAATTAGAGTCGGTATGGTTTCCCTGGGATGTTCCAAAAATCTGGTAGACAGCGAGCGAATGCTGTTCAAGCTGCGGAAACATGGCTATACACTGGTAAAAGAACCCGGCGAAGCGGATGTCGTTGTCGTCAACACCTGCGGCTTTATTCAATCCGCAAAAGAAGAAGCCATTGAAACCATTTTAGAGCTGGCAGAACTAAAGGCAGAGGGAACGATTCAAAAAATCATTCTCACCGGTTGTCTCACCGAACGCTATCAGCAGGAGGCAGCAGACCTCTTTGAAGAAGTCGATGCCGTTGTCGGCATTGGTGACCAGAAGGACATTGTTGCCATTCTGGAATCCGTCTTACACAAGGATCGGGTCATCCAGTTTGCACCAAAGAGCGATGCCGAATTGACCGGTGACCGAATTATTTCCACACTGCCATTCTACTCCTATTTAAAAATTGCAGAGGGATGCAGCAACCGTTGCAGCTACTGTGCCATTCCATCCATCCGTGGTCCATACCGCAGCGTGCCGATGGAAGATGTCCTAGAAGAAGCCAATCGGCTGGCAGATCGTGGTGTCACAGAACTGATTGTGATTGCACAGGACACCACACAGTACGGGAAAGATCTCTACGGCGAAGCTCGTCTGCCACAGCTGCTTCAGGCACTTTGTGCCATTCCAGCTGTGCACTGGGTGCGGGTGCTGTACTGCTATCCGGAACGGATTACAGATGAACTGCTCAATGTGATGGCAGCCGAGGACAAAATTGTAAAGTACCTGGATATTCCAATTCAGCACTGTGACGGGGAAATTCTCCGCCGGATGCACCGGCCAGGAGAGGAAACCATGCTGCGGCAACTGATCGCAAACATTCGAAAGAAAATACCGGATATTACCCTGCGTACGACATTGATCACCGGCTTTCCCGGCGAAACCAAGGAACAGTTCAATGCATTAGGCGATTTTGTACAGGATATGCAGTTTGACCGACTGGGATGCTTTGCCTACTCTGAAGAAGAGGGGACAGAAGCAGCCACATATGAAGACCAGATTGACGAAGAAATTCGTACGCACCGTGCTGAAATTCTGATGCAGCAGCAGGCGGATATTCATGCCGAAAAAAATGCTGCCAAAATCGGAACACAGATGGAAGCGGTCATTGAAGGATTTGATCCATGGGCTGGCTGTTACTTCGGCAGAACCAAAGCAGATGCCCCAGAAATTGACGGAAAAATCTTTATCCGCCGCACCTGCGAGCATCAGTGCGGAGATTATGTGACAGTAGAGGTATTTGACACCATGGACTATGATCTGCTGGCAGAGGAGGTAGAAGAAGCATGAACTTGCCAAACAAGCTGACCTGCCTGCGGGTACTGCTGATACCAGTTTTTCTGATTTTCCTATACATTTCAGCAATTCCCTATCATTTTCTGCTGGCATTGTTGGTCTTTGCCGCTGCCTCTATTACCGATGCACTGGACGGCAAAATTGCCCGGGCAAGGGGACTGGTGACAAACTTCGGGAAATTCCTTGACCCACTGGCAGACAAAGTATTGGTACTGACCGCACTGCTGGCATTTGTAGAACTGGATGCAATCCAGATGTCTGCGATTCCCGTCATGATCATTGCTGCCAGGGAATTTATGGTTTCTGGTCTGCGGATGCTGACTGCCAGCGAGGGTGTTGTGGTCGCAGCCGGTATTTGGGGAAAGCTCAAGACAGCGTTTACCATGGTAACTATCGTGGCAGTGTTAATATACTGTTCGCTGACAGGAGACTTTGGCTGTGCTATACCAGAAGCAGTAAAAACCTGGGGTCTGAATGGTTTGATTTGGATTTCCACGGCATTGACCATCTTATCCGGCGGTGTTTACCTGAAAGGATACTGGTCTTATATCAATACAGATAAATAAGAACCCAAATGCCGACAGAACAAGAAACATATTCTGTCCACTGTAAAAAGAAAGGATGCGATCATCATGATCAAAAAGATATTTACTGCAACGGCAGCATTGACATTGCTTCTCACTGCAGCTGGATGCAGCAATGAGAAAGACAGCAGTACCGCCGAAACAACAGTCTCTAATGCTTCTGCTGAATCCACAACAACAGCAGAAATGGTTGCATCGGAAACCGTAGAAACGACTACCATTGACATCGAAGCCGTTATGCCACAGGAACTGGATTTGAGGAAAGAGCCAGTTACATTTGAGAAAATTTCCTTTCGGATCCCCAAGATGTGGTCTACTATGAACGTAGAAAATCTTTCCGTGTGGTATCCAACAGACGGCAGCGGTGCACTGACCGTGCAAACTTTTGACCCTGCTGCTATGCAAATGGAAGGCGATACGCAGAAGGAAACGCTGGAAAATCTGGGAAAGAGCTTGGCAGAAGGAGAAACCATTGTCTCCGAAGTCTGGAACACCGTACAGGATACAGATGCCTATGCCATTACGTATTCCCCGGAAGCAGAAGGGGACGTGGATGTCGCACAAAAAATGAATCTCTCCATTCTCTTTTATGTAGAAGATACGCCGTATAGCATGACGTTCTCCAATTATACTGGTATCAGTCCTGTGCTCAAAAATGCCAGCAATATTATGGATACCGTACAGTTCTAATCAGAATTTCAAATAATTCCATGCCTTTCTGTTATTTTTTCTGCTGCAACGCCACGTAAAATTGTTTGATTCGCTGAAAAGTGAAAAAAAATTTGACAAAGTGCTTCATTTGTGTTATAGTGGGAATGCATTCAAAAACATTTTGTTAGGGCAGAAAAGGAGAAAAAATATGAAGAAAATACTTGCAATCCTCTGTGCCATTGGTATGATGGCAACATTGGCAGCCTGCGGTGAGAAGGATGATTCTTCTTCTGAAGCAGCTACAACCGAAGCCACCACTGAAGCCACCACGGAGGCTGTGACAGAAGAAGCGACTACAGAGGCAACCACAGAAGCCACTACAGAGGTAACCACGGAAGCCACGACAGAAGCGGCGACAGAAGAAACAGACACAGATGATGCGGAAATAGATGATGCTGTGGTAGATACCGAAGCATTGACAGCAGAGCTGACCCAGACGGAAACGGTAGACAGCTTCTCTCTCAGCGTTTCTCCGAACTGGACAAAGGATGAATCATTGGGGTATCCAATGTGGTATCTGGAAGATCAGACCGGTGCATTCTTTATACAGGAATTTGATACCGCAGAGATGGGCATTCCCAGTGATACGGATCAAAAAGACGCTTTGGAAGCAGTCGGTGCAGCCATGGGAACACAAGCTACGGTGGTAGCAGATGAATGGGATACTGTGAATGGAGAAGACGCTTATGGTCTGACCTATACCATGGATGTTGGTGGAGTATCTACTACGAACGTTTCTATTTTCTTCTATGTAAACGATACCATCTGCGGCGTAACCTTCACGGACTTCGGCGGCACAGGCACCATTATGAATTATGCTCAGCCAATCTTAGATACCATTACATTCTAACAAGCTGCAAATCTATAAAACATAAAAAGGGTTGTCCAAAAAATGGGCAGCCCTTTTTTCATGTGCGTTATTGTCCCTGCCAACCACAAACGATACCAGCCAATCGTCCCTGTCTCTTATACACATCTCCGAGCCC
>DYCW01000074.1 GCA_019417865.1 Ruminococcus sp.
GAGTATACAGAGTCATGAAAGAATTAAAAGGAAGTCGTACAGAAGCCAATTTAATGGCAGCGTTCGCAGGCGAATCACAAGCCAGAAATAAGTACACCTATTATGCGTCTAAGGCAAAGAAAGACGGCTATGTGCAGATTGCACATATTTTTGAAGAGACCGCCGCAAATGAAAAGGAACATGCAAAAATCTGGTTTAAGCTGTTGCATGGCGGGCAAGTTCCAGAGACATTGGATAACTTGCAGGATGCTGCCGGTGGGGAACACTTTGAATGGGCGGATATGTATCGTGAGTTTGCTGAGCAGGCAAAGGAAGAGGGCTTTGATCAGATTGCTTACCTGTTTCAGGAAGTGGGAAAAATTGAAAAGATGCACGAGGAACGCTTTCGTAAGTTGATTTCCAATATTGAGGGCAGCTGCGTGTTTTCAAAAGACGGCGAAACCATTTGGGAATGTGCAAACTGTGGTCATATTCATATTGGCAAAAGAGCACCGGAAGTTTGTCCGGTTTGCTCTCATCCGCAGGCATATTTTCAGGTGAAAGCAGAAAATTATTAAACAAAATGTTCCGAAGGGAAAAAGAAAGCTGCCTGTCAAAATCGGGCAGCTTTTTTTCGGAGAAAAGGGGGATAGCATATTGAAACGCAATCGGTATCAAGTGCGGATACGAGCAAGATTGCTGCATTACAGTATCCATATTTTATCACATTTGCGTCTGTTAGTTCGATGGTTGCTGTTATCATTGGTGACAGGTGCAATTGTTGGCGGTGTTGGGGCGGCATTTGCATGGGGAATGACACTGGTTACTTCGCTTCGCACACAGCATCCATGGCTTTTGCTGCTTTTGCCAGTCAGTGGTCTAGCAATTGTGGGACTTTACCGGATATGTCACTTTGAGAAAGACAGCGGAACCAATACGGTACTTTCTACCTTACATGCAAAAGCAGAAATTCCGGCAAGAATGGCACCTTTGATTTTTATTTCTACTATGCTCACACATATATGCGGTGGTTCTTCTGGCAGAGAAGGAGCTGCTTTACAAATTGGCGGAAGTATCGGCAATTTGTTGGGCAGATGGTTTCATTTGCAGCCGGCAGATAAGAGAGTACTGGTTATGTGCGGTATGAGTGCTGCTTTTTCTGCTGTATTCGGTACGCCGTTGGCAGCAGTTTTTTTTGCTATGGAGGTCGGCAGTGTTGGCATTATGTACTACGCAGCGTTAGTGCCATGTGTGACAGCATCGCTCTGTGCGGATTTTATTGCAAAGATTTGTCGGGTGGAACAAGAGGTTTATCCAGTGATTCAAGTACCGGATTGGGCACCTGCACCATTGGCAGCTGCGGTTCTATTGGGATTATGCTGTGCTGGATTGAGTGTACTGTTTTGTATTTTGCTGCACGAAACGGGTTGTTTTTTAAAAAAGAAAATCCCGAATGCTTATATTCGTATTGCAGGCATCGCAGGGATATTGGTTATACTGGGAAGCCTTCCGAATAATACAGATTATCTTGGGGCAGGAATGCCGGTTTTATTGCAGGCACTTTCCGGACAGGTGGTCTGGTACGCTTTTCTGATGAAGCTATTATTTACAGTACTGACTATGGCAGCCGGGTTTAAAGGCGGTGAAATTGTTCCTTCCTTTTTTATTGGTGCAACATTTGGGTGCCTGTATGGTTCTCTGTTACATCTTTCCCCTTCGTTATTTGCTGCACTTGGTATGATTGCTGTTTTTTGCGGTGTGACAAATTGCCCAGTGACTTCGCTGCTGATTGCGTTTGAGTTGTTTGGCATGGATGGGATGCCATATTTTTTGATATGCATTGCTGTAAGTTATATGCTATCTGGATATTATGGATTATATCATAGTCAAAGGATTGTATATTCAAAGTATACTTCCAAGTACATTAACCGACATACAAGGAATTAAACATATTTTTGTATCAATTCATATAGATAAAAATGAAACCAGAAGAAGCGTTTTTCTACCTTATTATAA
>DYCW01000075.1 GCA_019417865.1 Ruminococcus sp.
CATTGGAGCAAATTGCAGTACCAAAGCTTTCAAGGATTATCTTTATCAAACTTTGAAACTTCCTGTTATGAAAGTCACTGCATCCAATAAAGAGGCAGCAGATGATGCGTCCATGATCATGCTGAAGGAGTGGTGTGATACCAACCGTCCTGAACTTTCTCCTCTGTTCACATTGGTACAGGAATACCGGAAATGGGGCAAGATCAAGTCCACCTACATTGACGGCTATCTGAAATACCGGAATACAGTAACTGGCAGGATTCATCCGGATTTCTTTGCTCTGTCCACTGAAACAGGGCGCATGAACTGCCGGAATCCGAACATCCAGAATTGTCCCCGAAAAACAAACGACCCTATCGGCGTCCGTAATTTTATCAAAGCACCGGAAAATCATCTGATATTGTCACTGGATTTTTCGCAGATTGAACTGCGTGTGGGAGCATTTTACTGCCGTGACATAACCATGATGGAAACCTACAAAAACGTCGGTGATATTCATGCGGCAACGACTTCTGTCATTTTCGGCTGCACCTATGAAGAAGCACAGGACAAGCACCGGAAGGAGTACAAGGAACAACGTACCATTGCCAAGAATGTGAACTTCGGTACATTCTACGGATTGTTTCCAAAAGGACTGCAAAGTACGCTGAAATTCAAGGCAGGAATGGATAAAACTATAGAAGAATGCGAAGCCATTATCCGGAATCTGAAGGCTGGATATCCCGGACTGACCGCATGGCAGGATGAAACCAAAGCCATGGCAAAGCAGAAGATGTACACAGAAACCTGGCTGGGCAGACGCAGATATCTGCCGAATATCCGCAGTGACAACTGGGGTTTGCAGTCCTTTGCAGAGCGGTGTGCATTAAATACACCGATTCAGGGAACGGCAGCGGATATTCTGAAACTGGCAATTGTCCGCATTTTGAAGGGATTGCCGTCACGTCCTTGGCTGAAACCAATATTGCAGATTCACGATGAACTGACGTTTATTATTCCAAAAGAAAAGTTGAATGAAGCGGTAGTTTTTATTCGTGAATGTATGGAACAGCAACCGTTTCCGGAGTTTGATCTGCCGCTTGTTGCAGAGGCATCCGCAGGTGAAACCTTCGGCAATTTGGAGGAATTGGAGGGATAAACTTGGCAGCAACCCATAACAGTGAGGGGTATTATTCCCCTACTGAATTTGAAGCAATGACAAGAATTGAGAAAGAGGAGAAAAAAGCACGGAAGCTGGCGGCATTTCGACCACTAGTATATATCTGCTCTCCTTATCGTGGCAATACAAATGAGAACATTGAAAATGCACGGAAATACAGCCGTTTTGCAGTAGCACATCACAGCATTCCTATTGCACCGCATTTGCTCTTTCCCCAGTTTATGGATGATACCCTTGGGGAAGAACGACAAACTGCAATGTTCATGAATCACGTCCTATTAACCAAATGCATGGAATTATGGGTGTTCGGCAGTATTATTTCTGAGGGCATGGAACAGGAGATCCAATGGGCAAAACACAGGCATATGCCGATTTGATATTTCACAGAAGAGATGGAGGAAGTTGTATGAATATATCGGCACAGGATGTTATCAATGCTATTTTCAATCCGGACGATACGGTATGCCTGCGTATTTTTGATGATCGGAAAGAAGGCATCTTTACCGGTGCCAAAATGTCCGTGGAGGCTGGGAAATTCTTTGCTGTGGAGTCTACGCTGAAAGAACATAACAAGAAAAATCATGGTATCTTTTTTGTGGTGAATTCCGGCGGTCAGACGGACGACAGCATTACCCGCATCAATGCACAATTCGTGGAGATGGATGACAAAACATTCGAGGAACAGCAGGCTCTGATTGATGCGTTTCCGCTGCCGCCGTCTATGATTATCAGAACCCGGAAATCTCTGCATACATACTGGTTTGTGAAAGATGCAAAGGTGTCACAGTTCCGTCCGATACAGAAGGCACTGGTGCAGTATTTCGGCGGTGATCCTGCCTGTGTGAATGAAAGCCGTGTCATGCGTCTGCCGGGTTATTATCACTGCAAGCAGGAACCGGTTATGGTGGAATGTATTTCGTTTCATCCGGAGCGGAGGTATACACAGG
>DYCW01000076.1 GCA_019417865.1 Ruminococcus sp.
TTTAAAAACAAACCGACATCAACAAGCAAAATTTAGCGGAAAAAGGTTGCAAGTTCGTACAACGTACTATGGCGGACAGCGGACACAGGCGAACAGCGAAGCGGATTCGCCGGACCGTTCAGACAAGGTTGCCCTAGGAAGCATTTTCGAATACCATCCAACAAATTATTTGCAGGATTTTCTTCTAAATGAAACGATGCTGCAAATTTGATAGGAAAATTTTAGAGGGCGATGGACGGGGAGCGTTTTCCTTTTCCTGATGCAAGTACGCTTGCTTTTCTATTTTTGCTTCGCAAAAACGTGGGCTGCTCGCCCACACCTCGGCAGCATTTTTGAAAAACTGCTGCACCGAAAAACGTTTTATTTCGCCGTTCGGCGGATGAAACAACCTCTTCTGTATATCACACATTGACAAATAAAAGGTGGATGAAAAATAAATGAGTGAAGAAAAAACAACCCCGATCGAAAATCGGGACGGCAAAATTACACCGGTGGACATTGGTCAGGAAATGCAGAAATCTTTTCTGGAATACGCCATGTCTGTCATTGTGGCAAGAGCTTTGCCGGATGTACGGGACGGCTTAAAACCGGTACACCGCCGGATTCTCTATACCATGTATGAAAATAATCTGACACCGGACAGACCCTATCACAAATGTGCCGATACTGTTGGTTCGGTGCTCGGTCGATATCACCCACATGGTGACGCATCTGTCTATGATGCCTTGGTACGTTTGGCACAGTCTTTCTCCTTGCGGTATGAGCTGGTAGACGGACAGGGAAACTTCGGTTCTGTGGACGGTGACCCACCGGCTGCGTATCGTTATACCGAAGCCCGTATGTCGAGAATTGCATTGGAAATGCTGACCGACATCCAGAAGGAAACTGTCCCGTTTGTACCGAACTATGACGAACGATTGCAGGAACCGGCGGTGCTGCCGTCCCGGTATCCCAATATTCTGGTCAATGGTTCTACTGGTATCGCTGTCGGTATGGCAACCAATATTCCGCCGCATAACCTGGGCGAAGTGATTGACGGTCTGATTCTGATGATGGAACAACCAGACTGCTCTTTGGAGCAGCTGATGCAGTGCATTCAGGGACCGGATTTTCCAACCGGCGGCATTATCATGGGACTTTCCGGCATTCGTGCTGCTTACGGTACTGGACGGGGCAAGATTACCCTGCGTGGTAAGACAGAATTGGAAACCGTCCGGGGACGGGAAAGCATTATCATCACAGAGATTCCCTATATGGTCAATAAGGCAAGACTGGTGGAGAGCATTGCGGATCATGTCAAGGAAAACCGGATTGACGGTATCTATCACATTCAGGATGAGTCCAGCCGTGAGGGAATGCGGATTGTCATTGAGCTGAAAAAGGATGCCAATCCCCAGATTGTCCTGAATAAGCTGTTCAGTTATACGCAGTTGCAGGATACGGTTGGTGTCAATATGCTGGCATTGGTCAACGGGGAACCGAAAGTATTGACCCTAAAGCAGATTTTGGAACAGTATTTGCAGTTCCAGGTTGAAGTGATCACGAACCGTACAAAGTATGAGCTGAAAAAGGCAGAAAAACGGGCACATCTTTTGCAAGGTTTTGTCGTGGCAATTGACCATATTGATGAAGTCATTGCCATTCTGCGAAGCAGCCGAACCATTCCAGAGGGCAAACAGCGGTTGATAGAGCGTTTCAAAGAGATGGATTTGACTGCCCTACTGGATCGAGCACAGTACGATACGGAAAAATATCAAATGGAACAGCAAATTGGTCTGTCAGATGAACAGGCAGACGCCATCGTACAGATGCGGTTGGGACAGTTGACCGGTATGGAACGGCAGAAGGTGACAGATGAACTGTATGCTTTGCTTGAAAAAATTTCTGATTATTTAGATATTCTGGGTGATGAACAGCGTGTCTATGGGATTATCCGCAGCGATTTGGAGGATATTCGGAAGCGGTTCGGTGACAAACGACGGACGGAAATCCAGATGGTAAATGGAGAAGTGGACATTGAAGACCTGATTCCCGTGGAAGACTGTGTGGTGACGTTCACGGAAAGTGGTTATATGAAACGCATGCCGGTGGATGTCTATAAGACACAGAAACGTGGTGGGAAAGGCATCAGCGGCATGAAGCAGCGGGAAGCGGACTTTGTGAATGAGATGTTCATCAGTTCCACCCATGATCATATTTTGTTTATCAGCAACTATGGCATGATGTATCGGCTCAAGTGCTATGAGATTCCAGAGGGATCTCGTGCCTCCAGAGGGTTCAATATTGTGAACTTGTTGCCGTTGAAGGAAGGCGAAAAGATTGCTGCGATGTTGCGGACAAAGGATTTTGATGAAGGCAAATATCTGGTTACTGTGACACGGCAGGGTAAGATTAAGCGAACCGCCCTATCCGCCTATAAGAATGTGCGAAAGAATGGTTTGATTGCCGTTGGTCTGGAAGAAGGCGATGAAATTGCTGGTGTAAGGCTGACAGACGGCACGGCACGGCTCTTTGTGGCAACCAGACAGGGGATGATTCTTCGGATGGAAGAGACCTGTATTCGGCCGCAGGGCAGAAGTGCACATGGTGTGAAGGCGATTGCTCTGCGTGACGGAGATGCAGTTGTTTCCATTGCAAGAGAGCGAGAAGGTGCGTCTTTGCTGACGGTCACTGAAAATGGATATGGCAGACGCAGCGAGTTAGATCAATATCGTATTCAAAATCGTGGCGGATATGGTCTGCATAACTACAAGGTGGATGCAGAGCGTGGCACGGTTTGTGGTATTAAAGTGGTAGATGAAACAGATGATATATTATTGATTTCCAGTGACGGCATTGTGATTCGGGTATGCTGTGCAGATATTCGTCTGATGGGACGGACGGCAAAGGGTGTACGGATTATGCGGGTTGCTGGAGAAAATAGAGTAGTTGCCTTCAGCCGGACAGAGCATGATGAAAATGCAGCATGCAGTCAGGTGGAAGATACCGCAGAAGAAGCAGAACCGGAGTCAGCAGACGATACAGAAACCGGAACAGAAATGGGATAAGGAATTGCACGCCGCAGGCGGCGAGTCGCCGCAGACAGCCCACCCATCGTTACGTTGTGGAAGAG
>DYCW01000077.1 GCA_019417865.1 Ruminococcus sp.
TATAAGAGACAGGTTCTTGGTCAAGCAGCTGCGTCTGTTCTACGAGGATCTGAACAGTCCGGATTATCATTCTGCAATCGGTATCGTACATTCTCGTTTTAGTACCAACACCAATCCAAGTTGGCAGCGTTCTCATCCGAACCGCATGATGGTACACAACGGTGAAATCAATACCATTACTGGAAATGTCGATAAAATGCTCAGCCGGGAAAGCATTCTGAAAAGTGATGTGCTGGGGAATCGGATGAAGGATATTGTGCCGATGCTGGATGTGAAAGGTTCTGACTCTGCACGTTTGGATAACACACTGGAATTCATGATGATGTCCGGCATGGATCTGCCGTTGGCAGTCATGGCAACCATTCCGGAACCATGGCAGCATATTCCGACTATGAGCCGAGAAAAGAAAGCCTTTTATCAGTATTATGCAACGATGATGGAACCATGGGATGGTCCGGCATCTATTATCTTCTCGGATGGCGATATTATGGGTGCAGTACTGGACAGAAACGGTCTGCGTCCGTCTCGTTATTATCTGACAGATGATGGCAATGGCAACCGCTATCTGATTCTCTCATCCGAAGTGGGAGCACTGGATATTTCGTCTGATATAATTGTGAAAAAGGAACGTTTGCATCCAGGTAAAATGCTGCTGGTGGATACAGTCAAAGGCGAGTTGATTGAAGATGAAACCCTGAAAAATGACTATGCAAAGCGGCAGCCATATGGGGAATGGTTGGATCACAATCTGTATCCACTGGCAGAGCTGAAGATTCCGAATAAGCGTCCTTGCCGGTATCACGGTGCAGAACTGAAACAATTGCAGCGTGCATTCGGCTATACTTATGAAACCATGTACAGCATGATGATTCCGATGGCACTGAACGGTGGTGAACCGACCGCAGCCATGGGCGTTGATGTGCCGATTCCGCCGCTTTCCAAGAAGAATCCGCCGCTGTTTGATTATTTTAAACAGTTGTTTGCACAGGTAACCAATCCGCCGATTGACTCCATTCGGGAATCGGTTATCACCGATACAACAGTTTATTTGGGGGCTGCTGGAAACCTGCTCAAGGAAGAAGAGCGGAACTGCCGGGTATTGAAGGTGGAAAATCCCGTTTTAACCAGTCTGGACTTGATGAAAATTCGGGGAGCCAATATTGAGGGCTTGCAGACGGCGGATATTTCCATGTTGTACACCAAGGATGTAACCCTTGCGGATGCGATTTCCAATCTATATGCACAGGCGGATGCCGCTCACGATGCTGGTGCAGCCATTTTGATTCTGACCGACCGCGGTGTGGATAAAGAACATCTTGCGATTCCGTCTTTGCTGGCAGTGGCGGCACTGGAAACCTATCTGGTTAGAACCAGAAAAAATACAGCGGTTTCTATCATTGTGGAAACAGCAGAACCGACAGAGGTACATCATTTTGCAACCCTGCTGGGTTTTGGTGCGAGTGCTGTCAATCCATATCTGGCACTGGATACTCTGTATGAGATGACCAACACTGGCGAGTTGGATAAGGATTATTCGCAGGCAAGCAAGGCGTATATCAATGCTGTGGTAACCGGCATTGTTAAGATTGCCTCGAAGATGGGTATTTCTACCATTCAGTCCTATCAAGGTTCTAAGATTTTTGAAGCACTGGGCATTGCAAAATCTGTCTGTGATGCATTTTTCCCGGATACTGTCAGCAGAGTGGGCGGGATTGATTTGGATGACATCAGCGATCGTTCGATTGCACTGCATGATGCAGCCTTTGACCCGAATGGTCTGATGACAGAAGATGAAGTGCGAAGTATTGGTACGCACAAGGCAAGAAGCAATCAGGAAGAGCATTTGTATCATCCGGAAACCATTCATCTGTTGCAGCAGGCAACTTGGCGGGATGACTACAATCTCTTTAAACAATATACGGCATGTCTGGATGCAGAAAATAAGCATGTTACCCTACGGAGTACCTTGGAGCTTCAGTTTGCAGAAGACGGCGGCATTCCGCTGGAAGAAGTCGAGAGCGTAGAAAGCATCATGCGGCGGTTTAAAACTGGTGCAATGTCCTATGGTTCGATTTCGCAGGAAGCCCATGAGTGTATGGCAATGGCAATGAACCGCATCGGCGGCAAATCCAACAGCGGTGAGGGCGGCGAAGACTTAGAGCGAATTGTGACTTCCGGCAGTGCGGTAGATAAATGTTCTGCCATCAAGCAGGTGGCATCTGGACGATTCGGCGTGACTTCAAAATATCTGACCTCTGCGAAGGAAATTCAGATTAAGATGGCACAGGGTGCAAAGCCGGGCGAAGGCGGACATCTGCCAGCGAAGAAAGTGTATCCGTGGATTGCCAAGACCAGACATTCCACACCGGGTGTGGCACTGATTTCCCCGCCGCCGCACCATGATATTTATTCCATTGAGGATCTGGCACAGCTGATCTATGACTTGAAGAATGCCAACAAGCGGGCAAGAATTTCCGTAAAACTGGTGTCCGAAGCCGGTGTTGGTACGATTGCAGCCGGCGTTGCGAAGGCAGGTGCCGGTGTCATCCTGATTTCCGGTTATGACGGTGGTACGGGAGCCGCTCCGAGCAGTTCGATTCATAATGCCGGTCTGCCGTGGGAGTTGGGTCTGGCAGAAACCCATCAGACATTGATTATGAATGGTCTGCGGTCTAAAGTGGTCATTGAAACAGACGGTAAGATGATGACTGGACGGGATGTCATCATTGCAGCAATGCTGGGAGCAGAGGAATACGGTTTTGCAACTGCTCCATTGGTTACGATGGGCTGCGTCATGATGCGTGTCTGCAATCTGGACACCTGTCCAGCTGGTGTGGCAACACAGAATCCGGAACTGCGGAAACGGTTCAAAGGTAAACCAGAATATGTCATCAACTTCATGCGGTTTATTGCACAGGAGATGCGGGAATACATGGCAAAGTTGGGCATTCGCACAATGGATGAATTGATTGGTCGTTCCGATCTGCTGAAGCAGAGAACCTTCTCTGATGGTACAAGAGAGAGTAAGATTGATATGTCCGCGATTCTCTCCAATCCGTATGCTGGAAAGAAGAGTGTACCGCAGCATTTCCATCCGAAGGATGTGTTTGATTTTAAGTTGTCAGAAACCATCGATGAAACCACCATCCTTCCGGCAATGCAGGAGGCACTGGCAAAGAAGCAGAAGAAAACCATGCAGCTCAATGTCAGCAACTTAAACCGGACACTCGGAACGCTGTTTGGTGCAGAGATTACAAGAAAGTATTACAATACACTGGAAGAAGATATGTTCACCTTGCAGTGCAAGGGTTCCGGCGGACAGAGCTTTGGTGCCTTTATTCCGAAGGGACTGACCCTGGAACTGGAGGGCGACAGCAACGACTATTTCGGCAAGGGACTTTCCGGTGGGACACTGGTGGTATATCCGCCGAAGGATGCCAAATTTAAGGCAGATGAAAATATTATCATTGGCAACGTTGCCCTGTTCGGTGCAACCAGTGGTAAGGCATTTGTTGCTGGTGTTGCTGGTGAGCGGTTCTGTGTACGAAATTCCGGTGCAACCGTTGTGGTGGAAGGTGTCGGCGACCATGGCTGTGAGTACATGACAGGTGGATGTGCTGTCATTTTGGGCAAGACCAGTAAGAACTTTGCAGCTGGTATGAGCGGCGGCATTGCCTATGTACTGGATGAGGAAAGTGATTTGTACACCAAACTGAATAAGGCATTGGTTGGCTTCAGCAAAGTGACCCATCCAGAGGATATAGCACAGCTGAAGAGTCTGATTACAGAGCATGTTGCACGGACACACTCCGCAAGGGGTCAGGAAATTTTGGATCAGTTTGATGTATATTTGCCGAAGTTTAAGAAGATTGTACCGCACGATTATGCAAAGATGCTCCGCTCCATCCGGCAGTTTATGGATCAAGGATTACCGCAGGAAGAAGCAAAGATCGAAGCATTCTATGTCAATACAAAGTGAGCAGGAGGGCGTATCATGGGAAAAGCAACGGGATTTCTGGAATATGAGCGGGTGGAGAATCCGGGGCAGGAGCCGCTCGAACGCATTAAGACATATCGGGAGTTTCACACCCCGCTGAATATGGAAGAACGGCAGAAGCAGGGAGCACGCTGTATGGATTGTGGCGTTCCTTTCTGCCAGAACGGCAAGCCGATTATGGGCATGGTGTCTGGCTGCCCCTTGAATAACCTTTGTCCAGAGTGGAATGAATTAGTCTATAAGGGTAGAATGGAAGATGCCGCCAAACGGCTGCTGCTGACAAATTGCTTTCCAGAGTTTACCTCTAGGGTCTGTCCGGCACTTTGTGAAAAGGCTTGTACGTGTGGTTTATACGGCGATCCAGTTACAGTAAAAGAAAACGAGTATGCCATTATTGAAGCAGCCTATGAAAGTGGCTTCATGCAGCCAAGAATACCAAAGGTTCGGACAGGGAAGAAAGTAGCGGGTTTTGGTTCTGGTCCGGCTTGGCTGG
>DYCW01000078.1 GCA_019417865.1 Ruminococcus sp.
ATGTGTATAAGAGACAGCTTTATCACAGGGCAGATTTTAGCAGTGAATGGTGGATTTTTGATATAATATTACAAACCATTTCATTTAAAGAAGGGTGGGAGCAATTTCTTAGGGAAACCTTGTCTGAATCGTCCGGCAGATTCGCTACGCTGTCTGCCTGTGTCCGCTGTCCGCCCTGTTCTGTATCTCAACTTGTAGTCTGACCACACTAAATTTCTGCATTTCGTACCGTTTTGTTTTTTCGGAGGGCGGACAGCGGATAGCTTGTTCCTCATCCGGCTTTCTTGTCCAAATTTGCAACGCTCTGCAGGGGACAGCTTGTCCCCTGCACCCCTCGCCAAGCTGAGCCAGCTTGACCGCAGTCGCCTGCGGCGGATCATACCTATTTCTTATTTTTAATCTAAAAATACTATATAAGAAAGGAACTCCAAATATGAAACAACTCACCATGACCGAACACGCCCTTGCGGTTCGAGAACATGCCTACGCCCCCTATTCTGGCTTTCAGGTTGGTGCAGCTCTGCAATGCACCGATGGCAGTATTTTCACTGGCTGTAACGTGGAAAACACCTCCTACTCTATGACCATCTGTGCCGAACGGTCTGCCATCGTGCAGGCAATCGCTGCTGGAAAGCAGTCCTTCCGCTCCATTGCCATTGTCGGCGGAAAAACAGAAGCGGAAGCAAATACGACACCCTGTCCACCCTGCGGTGCGTGTCTACAAGTACTGGCAGAGTTCTGCGATGAGAACTTTCCCATCCTTCTGACAGACGGCGTGCATAAACTAAAGGAGTTCCTGCCAAATGCATTTCAGCTAAAATGAAGTACGTTTGCGGGTAGTACCTTCTTGCCGCTGCCAAGCATAATTATGCCGACGAAAATACTTTTCCACTCGACAGGCAAAACTTCTTCGTCAAACACATGTGAAAATAACACAACAACAAAACCCGATTCGCTGCCTGCAAACAATCGGGTTTCTTTTTTGCAAAAATCTGTAACGTTTTTGCAAAATGCGTGTATTGATAGGTGAAGACGTCTTCAGGGAGGTGGTCAAATGGAAGAAACATGGGTGGAACGCCTGCACAACAACGAAGAAGCAGCACTTCGTGCCCTGATTGCACAGTATACCCCCTATGTCTATGCCATTATCCGCAATTTTTCCAAGGGAAAACTCTCACCGTCCGATATAGAAGAACTTACCGCTGATGTATTTATTCGGCTCTGGAATAACCGACAGCAAGTACGGGAAGAAACCCTGTCTCCCTACCTGGCAGCCATCGCCCGCAACTGTACCAAAAACCGGTTTCGGCAAATCGGGAAGCAGCTGCCAAACCGACAAGAACTGGAATCCTTACAGTTGGCAGATACATTCGATATCTGCCGAAATGCCGAACAGACAGAAGCATTTTCCTATGCCGTGGAAGCCCTGCAAACATTGCCGCCAACGGAACGGGAAATTCTAGTGCGATTCTATTTTTACGGTGAAAAAACAACAGAAATTGCAGCTGCCCTGTCACTGACATGCGGAGCCGTTCGGGTCAAGCTGCATAGAGGAAGAGCAAAACTACGGCATACGCTGGAAGAAAGGGGGTACTCCTATGCCGGATAAGAACTGGATGAAAGAGATCCCGCCGCTGCATCTGCCAGAAGAAACCGATTTGCAGCAGCGAATTCAAAAGCGAGTGCAGGAACAGCTGCATACAAAACAGAAACAGGAGGAACAGATTATGATGAAAAAGAACGTGAAACGCCGGATTCGCCCGTTGATTTTGATTGCCGCCGTGATTGGCATCGGTGCCGCCTCTTTGGTGACCGTCAATGCCGCAACAGACGGTGCTGTCCTTGCGAAAATCAGTTTCTTTGTCGATGGAGAACAACAGACATTTGATGGAGAACTGGTAGAAACAAAGGATGATGGCACTGTCGTCTATGAGTGGAAGCCAGAGGACTACGACGGCAATGCTGAATATGAAATCCAGTATGAGGAAACCATTACTGGTGACGGATACGAAGTACAGTGCGAAGAAGAGGTGGACGAGAACGACAATACCGTAATCTTCCGTATTGATACGGATTCGGAAGCCGAAAACAGCGGTGCAGAAGAAAATTGATGATATTGTTTATAAAATATAATTGATAAACAATAAATTATAATAAAGTACAACCGGAAAGAGGATTTTTTATCCGCTTTCCGGTTTTTGCATACTTTCTTCCTTTTCGTGCATACTAACCGAAAAAGAGAAGGTGTTTTTATGGCAAATCCCATTGGTCAGGGCATTTTCCAATTTACAAAGCCCATTTCCATCATTGGTTCTGCTGCCATCGCTGGAGCAAAAGAAGGCGAAGGACCGATGTCGGCTTATTTCGACCGCATCTGCAAGGACAGCTATTTTGGACAAACCACCTGGGAACAGGCAGAAGGTGCACTGCAAAAAGAAACCGTTTCCCTTGCCATTGAAAAAGCAGGGTTACAACCGGAACAAATTGATGGCATTCTGGCAGGCGATCTGGTCAACCAGTGTACCAGCAGTTCCTATGGTCTGCGTGGACTGGAACTGCCGTTTTTGGGCATCTATGGAGCATGTTCCACCATGTCCGAAGGCTTGCTGTTAGCCTCCATTCTGACAGACAGCGGTGCAGGCTCCCATTTTGCAGCAGCAACCTCTTCCCATTTTTCCACAGCAGAACGGCAGTTTCGTTTTCCGCTCTCCTACGGTGCACAGCGTACGCCGACTGCACAATGGACGTGTACGGCTTCAGGGGCAGCAGTGCTTTCTGCCATACCGCAAGCCGGTGCACCTCGTGTCACTGGTGGCTGTATCGGCTTTATTCGAGATTTGGGTGTCACCGATGCCAATCACATGGGAGCAGCAATGGCACCGGCTGCCGCAGATACCTACGCCCGCTGGTTTCAGGCAACTGGTACCAAACCCAATGACTATGATGCCATTGTGACCGGAGACCTCGGCATCATCGGCAGTGAATTATTCTGTGATCTACTGATGAAGCAGGGCTATGACGCTGTATCCGTGCATCAAGACTGCGGTGCAAAGATGTTTGACCCGGAGACACAGGACACCCACGCCGGCGGTTCTGGCTGCGGCTGTGCCGGCAGTCTGCTCTGCGGCTATTTTCTCAAGCAGCTGGAACACGGTACCATGCGGCGGATTTTATTTGCAGCAACAGGTGCCCTGCTTTCCCCAATGCTGGTACAGCAGGGAGAAAGCATTCCATCCATCAGTCACTTAGTGGAACTGCAAGCGGATGTATAAGGAGGAGAAAAAGCGATGCTACAGGATTGCTGGATTGCATTTTTAGTCGGCGGTTTGATCTGTGCGGTTGGGCAGGTACTCATTGACTATACCAAACTGACACCGGCACGGATTCTGACCGGTTACGTGGTTGCCGGTGTCATATTGTCCGGTGTGGGCATTTATCCAAAGCTATTGGATTGGGCAGGCGGCGGTGCCAGTGTCCCACTGACCGGATTTGGGAATCTATTGGCACAGGGTGTCCGGGATGCGGTACAGGAAAAGGGCTTTCTGGGTGTCTTTACAGGCGGATTGACCAATGCTGCGGGCGGTTTGGCAGCTGCATTGGTATTTGGTCTGCTGGCAGCCATCTGCTTTCGTCCAAAGGACAAATAACAACACACAGACTGTTTCACGTGAAACAAAAAGGAGAAAAACACATGCGTGTATCAAAAGAACTCTATCAGGAAATGCAAAATCAGACTGCCCCAAAGACAAAAAGCTATTACACGATTCCGGTTGCATTTCTTGTCGGCGGCTTGATCTGCACATTGGGAGAACTGCTGCTGCATTTTTACGGCTTTCTTGGCTGCGACAAAACAGCAGCCGCAGCATTTACTTCTATTACCCTCGTTGGTTTGAGTGCTCTGCTGACTGGATTGGGTTGGTATGAAAAGCTGGCAAAACATGCCGGAGCCGGAACATTGGTTCCCATTACGGGATTTGCCAATGCAGTCAGCTGCTGTGCCATAGAATCGAAAGCAGAGGGCTGGATTTTAGGCGTAGGGGCGAAAATGTTTACCATTGCCGGTCCCGTCATTGTCTATGGTACAGCGGCAAGCTTTGTATACGGTATCATTTATTACTTGGCTACGATGGGGCGATAAAACAAATAGATTTGATTTAGAGACGTATGGGAACAGCTTCTTAGAGAAAACTTTCCCGAACCGTCCGGCAGATCATACTTGTCCAAATTTATCATCCTTTCCGAAAAGAGGTGCTTTTTATGTCCATTCGGACTGACCTGGCCCTGGAATCGGCTGCTGCCTGCTCCGGCATTGCACAGCAAATCCGTGGCTCTTACTTCCACATCACAGACATTCGCATTGACAGCGATCAGCATGGAGCTGCCATCGGCAAACCCAAAGGGCACTATCTCACCCTTGAAACCACCGCTCTGCACCGCCACAATCCCCACTTTCCGCAACTGGCAGAGGAACTTGCAAAAGAACTGACACCATTCTTGCCTGAAAATGGACTGGTACTTGTTGCTGGACTGGGCAACCGCAGCATTACACCCGACGCACTTGGTGTTCTGGTTGCAGAACGGCTCTTTGTCACCCGACATTTGCAGCATGCACTTTCTGCAACAGAATTTGAACCATTCGCCAACTTACGCCCTGTCAGTGCCATTGCAACCGGCGTCATGGGACAAACTGGCATGGAATCAGCCGAACTGCTTTCAGCAGTCTGTCAAAAAACAAAACCTGCCTGCGTTGTGGTAATTGATGCACTGGCATGTGCGGCGTTGGAACGGCTGGGAAGAACCATTCAAGTCTGCGATAGTGGTATTGCTCCCGGCAGCGGTGTGGAAAACTGCCGGAAAGAAATTTCACAACGGACACTGCAAACACCAGTAGTGGCAATTGGTGTGCCCACCGTTGTAGACTTGCAAACCGCAGCAGAAAGCCTACTGCAAACGGAACTGCCGCCCTTACAACAGGAAAATTGGATGGTCACACCAAGAGAAATTGACCAACTCATTCAAAATGCTGCTGATTTGTTATTATGCGGTCTACAACTTGCATTGTATCCGGAGCTGTCATTTGAAGAAGTCTCTGCATTGCTGTAAAAAGAATGACATAGCAAAATAATACACCGCCTTTCCTGTTTTCAGGAAGGACGGTGTATTGCTTCTTTCTATTCGGTTGGATTGTCCGTATGATTGGATGTTTCCTCCGTATGCCCTGGCATACGAATCGGTCGATTATAAGGATACGCTCCCCCACGATGCTGCTGCGGCGGTGTGGGCGGTACCTGCGGCGGCGGAATATACGGCTGTTGTACCGGCTGCTGCTGCGGTTCATATGCCTCCTGCACGGGAGACTGTCCATATGACGCCGGTTCCAATGGTGGAAATTCCTCCTGTACCGATTCCGGCATCGGCTCTACAATCTGTTTCTGTCCCGACTTCTGTCTCTTTTTTGGTATTTCCGGCTTTGACTTTGGTTCATTCTCCTTCGGTAAATACCGCAATGCCAGCGTCATGCAAATCATACCGCCATAAAATGCCGCCTCATTCGTCAGAAAATGCAGCCAGCGGGTATGCTTTACCGCATCTGTCAGATATCCCTCCATCTTCAACTCCAGTAAGGCATCCTGTAACTCCATGAATGACATGGCAAACGGAATCAGAATGGCTATGATCTCCAAACCCTTCAGCATCCAGACTGCCCACTGGGGATACCGTCCAATCAACAACAAAAACAACGGGACTAACATGGCAATCTGATAATACACAATCTCTGACGGCAGTGCTGTTCCCTGCCCGCCCTGTAACTCTGACCACCGTTGTAACACCCCGCCGTAAACATAACAAACAGCAGGTATAATACAAAGCCACGGAAAATACCGCATTGCAATCACACCAAGCAGTGCCATGATTCCGCCGGCAGCAAGAAACAGATAATATTCCAGTGTCATCGGATAGAGTGGATCCCGCATTCGCTGAATCATACCGATACAGAGAATCAAACCAAATAACGCTGTCAGAATGGGAAACAACGAACGGCGGGAAACGGAAACACGCAATCGTTCCATATACTCGCCCCCTTATTCTGTCGGCTGCTGGTCAGCAGCGGTATCTTCCTGTAGAATATACCACAGACCATCCACTTGAATCAATGTGGGCGAGAGGATCTCCGTTATCGTATCCTCACTGCCCTTCAGCGTACGTTCCACTTGTAGTGTGACCGCATCCTCCGCATGAACTGTATCTGCTCCAAGCATTTCGTTCATATCCTCTGTCCATTCCGTCAGAAACTCGTCTGACTGTTCTGACATACCGGTAATGGAAAAGGAAACTGAGACATCTGTCCCACACCGTTCCCGCCAGTCTGCCATCGTATCTGCAATCGCCTGCTGATAGGTGTTCACGACATCCTGTTTTGTTTTTCCATAGTGTTCCATATAATACGTCCAGTATGCCGGTGGTGCCATGAGGCGATACAGCATTTCTGGATCATTCTTTACAAATGAAGTATAATACTGCGACATCAGTGACTGATAAGTGTCAGGTGCCTGATCGGCACTGACCGCATCTGCATCCGTTGTTTTTGCTGTATCAGAGCTGTCCAAATCAGAAGACAAAACAGTCGTATCAGACGGCTCCTTTTGCAGAACATCCGGCAGTACCGTGGCACAAATGCCGCCGGCTGCTGCCAACACCAATATCAAACCGCCGATCAGCAGTCCTTTTTTTTGTATTGCCATTGTTTCAATGATTCCTCCTGTCTTGTCTTACCAAAGGTCATAACCATCATACTCGCAGGCATATTCCACCTGTTCCATGGCATCCATACAGTACCACTTTGTGCCGCTTTTGAACAGCGTCAGTGTAACACTGTCTGTAATGTTTTGGTTATCGCCGGTCGTAGAAATCCGAACATTCGCCAATACCACCTTGTCGAGTGACATCGTAACATTATATTGTTCCAAAAGTTTGGTTTCATATTCGGAAAGGGTTTCATCATCCGTATATGCAGTCGTCTCATCCCGTTCATAGGCAAATTCAATATCGGCACCAAGATCGTCTTCCATCTGTTCTTTGGCATATTGGAAATAGCCGTCCAGACAATCCCGGATTTCCTTGCGGTTCATACTGTACTGACTAGAGAGTTTGGACAGAAACGTATCTGGTACAATCTCACAATAGCGTGTGCCGCTCATAGAACCTCTGCCGCTGACATAACGGCGGATGACTGCCCGATAGCCGCTGAAGAACAGAAAATAACCACTCACCAGCAAAATCAACACCAACAGCACACAGCCAAGCACGATCCAGCGATGCCGTCTGCTGGCACGTTCGATTCGTTCATAGCGTGCCTCCGGCGGTTCCACCTCCGCAGCGGATTCAGACTGCTGCACCTGTTCTGGTGTACGGTAAGTGCTCTTCGACCCAGCAAACGGTGATGCCTGCGTCTGACCAGAACGCACGGGAATCCCACAGTTGGGACATTTCTCTGCCCCCTCTGGCAGCTCTTGTTCACAGAATTTACATTTCATGCAGTTTATCCTTCCTTTCGATGCGTTGGCTGCATCTGCCGCAGCCAATGATTCTTTTGATCCAATCCCCGCACTGGCAGAGCACTGCTTCTTTTCCCATCCCTATAAGCGAAACTGTCCCCCACCCACACGGTTCAAGCGTTGGTGGAGGACAGCGTGTGCGTCAAACAGAATATCATACAAGTTTCATTATAACAAAAAATCCTGCAAACTGTCAACGATCATTTCCGTTTCCTCTAAAAAATTCTCAAAAAAGTAACGTCCCATCCATTACAGCGAATCCTGTAACCCCAGCAAATCGGTATCCAGTACATACCAGTTACCATCATACCGATAAATGTAGCATTCACATTCCTCTGATTCTCTTCCCTTAGAACCTTTTATGGAAAGTGTATAATCCACTGCGTAAACCTTTTTTACTTCCTCTTCCAATGACAGGTTTCCAAACCAACTATTAAACCGCTTCCGTTCCGATGCATCCAACTTGTCAATCTCATCGAATTTCACATGGATATGATACTTCTCCCCGTATCGTGCTTCTGCACGGGTGTGCAGTTCCTGAATATACCGATCCATAAATTCTGTGGTTGTAAAAACTTGCCCTTCTGCCTCTTCCGGAAACATACAAGCCACAGCAGAGTCGGTATTCTGCCGTTCCACCTCGTACCACATTTCCTTCAAAGCAGACTTATAGCTGCCGCCAACAAATAGGCTCATTACAATACCGACAATGATCAGGCATCCAACCGCAATCAAAAGAATGCCGAGGATGGTTCTGCCGGATGGTTTCCGATTCTGTGGTGACATGACTGCGACAGCCTGAACACCTGCCTGCTGAATGCCGCCCTGTGTCGGAACAGGATTTCCAAACGGCGGAGCAGTATGAGGCGGTTCCGCATGGTGGACAGAAGAAATAGGATGTTCTTCTGTCATGGTTGGCGGTATCGGAGATACCGATTGTTCGGGCATGGGATTTGCCGTCGACATGATGGATGGTTCCGGTACGGGATTTCCCACTGGTGTTGCTGGCTGTTCTGATATGGACTGTTCCACTGGCATCACTGGCTCTGTTGATTTCTTTTCCACTGGCATACCGCAGTAATAACAAAAACGATCCTCTGGCTGCAGCGGCGTGCCGCATTTGGTACAATTCATAGAAAACTCCTTTTCATTGGATTACAAACGCTTCTGTCCGCATTGATTGCAAAATGCAAAATCCGCCGATAAAATTTTTCCACAGTTTGGACAAGTCCATGTTGCAGGCGGCTCTATTTTTGCACCGCACTGATTGCAAAAAACAGCATTGGCTGCCAACGATGCCCCACACTTTTGACAGGTAAGACCACTATCTGTTCTGCCTGCCGGTGCTGCGGTTTCCTTGGCATGCGGAAGCTGCTCCTGATAATTCTGTATCCGCATCTGACAGTTCTGTATTTCCTGTATGAGTTGGGCAAATACAGGATCTGGTTGGCTGCCGAACTGCTGCACATACATCTCTCCGACCTGCTGGTACAATTCTTTACAATGCCGCTGCTCCTCCCGAATCATATTGTTCAGGCGAATGGATTCTGTCGAACTCTTTGTTTTTTCTACTGCGGTTTGTCCAAGATTGGTAATTTTCTTTCCAATATCCTCAAAAAATGGCATATGATACTCCTTTCTATCGTTTTACAGCATTAGATAGTATCATTATAACAAAACGCATACAAAAAAGCAAGCATTTTTTGAAAACAGAGCACGGAAATCCATTTTCGGATTTCTTTTGGAAAACTTGTCTGAATCGTCCGGCAGATTCGCTACGCTGTCTGCCTGTGACCGCTGTCCGCCCTGTT
>DYCW01000079.1 GCA_019417865.1 Ruminococcus sp.
ATACAAATACAATACTGTTTTATATTTTTCAGGCAACTGTATCAATGCGGTTAAAACTGCATTTTCTTCTGGGGTCTGCGTTTTGGATTGCAAAACCGTTTCCCAGTCCTCCACTTCCTGACGCTTCTGCCAAATCCAACTATGCAACATGTTTTTACATACATTCGAGGCTGTGACAACCAACCACCCCCGCAAATGCGATTCGCTTTCCAAAGGCTTTTGCGACTGCATAAGCCGTAGAAATGTTTCCTGCACAGCATCCTCCGCATCGGCACGATTTTTTAAAAAGCTGTAGCAAATTCGATAAACAGCGTCAACATGCTGCATATAAAGTTCCGTAAACGCAGCCTCATCCAGCGGGTTGACGCTTTGCATTGTCATTCCCTCCCTATATGCCTTCCTTCCGCAAACAAGGCGATTTTTCTTTACATTTTCCTTTTCATTATACCACTGCGGCACAATGATTACTACAGCCCTTCGTGAACCGATTGTGAATTTATCATAAAACATTAAAAAATGAGACGCAGAGTATCTTTCCCTGATGGGAAATCGACAGCAAACAAAAAATGCGGAAAACAGCATCGGGGAGAATCTGCATTCCGCATGATTTTTGCCTATGTTCAGCAAGTATGTTTCTGTTTTTCGCCGTCCCAGACCAGCTTTCCCTGATCTGTCCTTTCTGGACGGTTCCTCGTACCGCACAGTGCAATCCCCCTTCACACCGCCCTTTCTCACGGCTTAGAGGAGAAACAGAACTGCATACCACTGTTTGCACGGCAGATGCCGCAAAAAATCCCTTCACTATGGATACAATTCTAACCTGCAAAAAGTTGCAAACTGCGAAAAATTTTTTCTGTTTTTTTGATATTTGTAGAATTGCACAAAAAACCTTGAAAAAATTTATGGATTTTCACCCACAAACAACGTGAAAAAATTTACATCTTTTTGAAAAAAACGTTTTCTTTTTCATGATTTTATGGTATAATAACAGTATTCATGCGACAGCAGTCCCGTTGAAGGGGGGCTACTCCATCAACAATTTATTTCCAGAAACGCTGTCCAGGACGAAAAAAATTTATCCATAAATGAGGAGATGCCATGAATCAATACAAGCGACTTGCCGCCAACACCATCATCTTTGCGATCGGTTCGTTTGGCTCAAAAATTTTATTACTATTCTTAACAAAATTGTACACTGCAAATATCAATCCGTCAGATATTAGTACAAAGGAATTGTTGGAGCAGACCGCAAATTTTATCATCCCGATCGTAACCTTTTCCATTGCAGATGCCATTTTACGCTATGGTCTAATCCGAAACTATGATAAACGAAAAATTCTCACTTCCTCCTATGTCATTCTTGGCTTAGGTATGTGCGTCCTTTTGGTATGTTCGCCGCTATTAAAATTGCTGCCCTATACAGATGGATACTTATGGTTACTAATCATTTATGTATTCACCTCTTCCCTGCGTTCCATTCACTCGCAGTTTGTACGTGCACGAGGATTGGTAACACTCTTTGCATTTGACGGCATTCTTGCCACACTGACCCTGTTTGTCTTTAATGTCATCTTCATCTCCATGATGCATCTTGGTGTCACTGGGTTCCTACTCTCCGTCATCTGCTCTGACCTGCTCTCTGCCATCTTTCTGTGGTGGATTGCCGGACTGCGGAAATATGTGGGAAGACAGTACATCAGTCCAAAAATGACACGTTTGATGATAAAATTTTCAGCACCGCTCATTCCGACCGCACTGCTGTGGCTGGTCACAGGCTTTTCTGACCGGCTCTTTCTACGGTACATGGACGGTCCTGCCGGACTGGTCGGCGAAACCGCTGCCGGCATTTATGGTGTGGCATCGAAATTACCGAACTTAATTTCCACGGTTTCCAATGTCTTCTATCAGGCATGGAACATGTCCGCCATTCTGGAGAATAACTCTAAAACACGCAGTCACTTTTATAAACAGGTATTTTCAGCTTACGAATCCTTTTTGATGATTGCCAGTGCTGTCCTAATTGTATTTATCCGTCCATTCTCCAATTTGCTGATTGATTCCAGCACATACACAGAATATGCAGAAGCCTATCGATATACACCCATTTTGATTATATCTGTTCTAATGATGTGTATGAACCAATTCTTCAGCAGCATTTATTCTGCCACCCAGCACACCTCCCATTCCTTCTGGACAAGCCTGGTTGCCGCAGTGGTCAATCTGCTTTTAAACTGGATCCTGATTGGAAAACTGGGGATCACAGGGGCAGGCATCGCAACCTTCGCAAGCTATTTTGTCAGCTATGTGATTCGTGTACGGGACGCCAGACGATATGTACCATTTCCAGTTGACCATACACGATTCGCACTCAATCTTGTGATTTTATTCCTGCTGAGTGCCGTTTCCATTTACACGCCGCCGGGGTGGAAGGTGATGCTTGCAATCGGGCTGCTCTTTACTGTCGGCTACAACTTCAATGCGATCACCAGTACGATGAGAAGAATTATCAAGCGATAACTTCTTGATAACACGAAAATCCATTTTCGGATTTTTTGGAAAACTTGTCCGAATCGTCCGGCAGATTCGCTACGCTGTCTGCCTGTGACCGCTGCCTGACAGATAAACACATTTTAAAAATACGCTCCATAAAAGTGGAACCTATGAAAGGAATGTTCACTATGTCAACTCCTCACAACCAAGCCAACAAAGGCGACATTGCCAAAGTCGTTCTGATGCCTGGCGATCCTCTGCGTGCAAAGTATATTGCTGAAACCTATCTGCAAAATCCCGTCTGCTATAATACTGTTCGGAATATGCTGGGCTACACTGGCACCTATCAGGGTATCCCGATTTCTATACAGGGCAGCGGCATGGGAATGCCGTCTATGGGCATTTATTCCTACGAACTGTTCCACGAATATGATGTGGATGGGATCATCCGCATTGGCACTGCCGGCAGTATTGCAGAACAAGTCAAACTGCGAGACATTGTCATTGGCATGGCAGCCTGCACGGATTCCAACTATGCTGCACAGTATACGCTTCCCGGCACATATGCACCCATTGCAGATTTTTCCCTTCTCGAAGCAGCAGTAGCAGCCGCGCGAGAACAGAACAAACCATTCCACGTGGGGAATCTGTTCTCTACCGATGTCTTCTATACAGCAAACGCACCATTGCCACAGTGGGCAAAGATGGGTGTTCTTGCCGTAGAGATGGAATCGGCTGCCCTTTACTGCAATGCGGCAGCAGCTGGCAAAAAGGCTCTCTGCATTACGACCATTTCGGATTGTCCGCTGCGTGGAGAATCCACCTCAGCGGAGGAGCGACAGACCGCCTTTACCGATATGATGGAAATTGCCCTGAAAACCGCCGCTTCTGTACAAAACTAAAAAAATCCCCTGCTTTTTCAGGAATTTTTAAGTATATTCTGCTATACTCAGTGTCGGAATGAACTTCCAGCACTTCCCCAAAGTGCAAGCTTGCTTTTTGCGGCTTATTGCAATGTAAGAAAAACGCCTATTTTACGCTGTTTTTTGATTTTTACCTGTTGTATCCAGTAGTATCTGTCTCTTATACACATCTGACGCTG
>DYCW01000008.1 GCA_019417865.1 Ruminococcus sp.
GTCCGGTCACTCAGACCAAGCAAAAACCGCTTGATTTCGGGACTTTTCCCAAGTCAGGCGGTTTTTATTTTTGACGAAAAAGAGGCGTTGAGGGCACTATTAGGGCACTAATTTTTCAAAAGGTTATAAAAAGATACAACAGCATACAACAAGAAACCGCCAACGGGAACACCGCTGACGGTCTTTTTTATGCCTGTTTTCGTTTCTGGTCTGGCTTTGTCTGCGTGATAAGCATAGACTGCAATACGCCTGCTGCCTCCTCGTCTGCTTCTGACAAGCAATGCAGATATTTATTTGTGGTTTCAATATCTCCATGCCCTAACCGCCCCTGTACTTGTTTCAGGGATACACCGCCATACAGCAGCAAGGTTGCCGAGGTATGCCGTAAACTATGGAATTTCCGGTGTCGGAATCCGTGACGGGCAAGAAACTTGCTGAATTGTTTTGTGGGTGTTTGCGGATTCATCATTTCGCCATTCCATTGTGTAAATAGCCATTCGTCCCCTTGCCATTGAGAACCCAGCATTCGCCGTTCCCGTTGCTTTTCCTGTTGCAATTGCTGTACAAGCTGTATCATTTCTGGTGTAATCGATACGGTGCGGATTTCATAATCCTTTGGCGGTTTGATTTGTGCCTGCTCACCGGATAGCTTTATAGCGGCTCTCTGGATGGTGACTTGATTCGATGCTTTATCAAAATCAGAGAATTTCAGAGCGACCAGTTCCCCACGCCGTGCACCGGTCATAATTGCAAGCTGTATCAATACTTGAAATTGCAATGGTTCTGTTTCCAGTGCTGCCAACATTTCCGCTGCTTCTTGCTTTGTGAAAATGTCAATTTTAGGTGGGGTTACTTTTGGAATGTCCAGCAATTCTGCTCTTGCTGGATTCTCTGAAAGAATACGCCGCTTCACTGCTAATTTCATAATAGATTGCAAAATAGTAAGATTTCGTCGAATAGTAGCCGGTGAAAGCTGTTTTTCTGTATCGTTTTGATTTTCTACCCTGCATAACTGCTGGATAAAAGCTTGCACATGTACTGGCTTGATGTCTTTCAGCTTATGATGACCCAAGGCAGGCAGTATTTTACTTTCAATTGCTCTTTCATAATAGGCATAGGTTGACGGAGAAAGAGACGGCTTTTTCTGTTCCAGATACACAGGAATAAATTCCGCAAGCGTGATTTTGGTTGCATCCCCTGAAAGTCCAGTTTTACACTGTTCCTCAAATAAAAGAGCCTGCCGCTGGACTTCTTTTTCCGCTGCTTTTTCGCTCATATTGGGAGCAGGTTTCCATGTCATTTCATACGGTTTTAACTTCTTTCCCTGTGCATCGTAGCCACGGGATACCCGTATCCGGTAAGAAATCACTTCACCAGCTTTATTCGTCCGTTTCGTTATGTTCGGCATTGAGTTCACGTCCTTTATTTAAAACTTAGGGAAGTGATTATTTTCCCCAAAAAGAGCGTTAAAAAAGTTGTTAATGTTCTCACTTGATTCTTTTTGTTTTTGCTGAAGAGCATTAGCATGTTTTTGAAAAACATCTGGGATTTTTTGAAGCTCTAAAATGTACATTTGCTTTATATCTTCAATAGTTTTCCCGTTAATTCCTTTATAATAAAATTTATACTCATCCATAATAGAATCTATCAAATTCATAATATCAGATTGTAATAAAAATTTATTATATCCGATTTCGTATTCTTCCAATGGGAGATGAAACAACGCAGCTTTTTTATATACAACGTCAGAA
>DYCW01000080.1 GCA_019417865.1 Ruminococcus sp.
AAACATTTCATTGGGCTGCGATGAAAATTATGCTTCTACAGATACTATCATTGAAAAGCAAACAGAATTGCAGCAAGCCATTGCAGACTTTCCCATCACTGGCAGCACCGATGCAGAAAAATGTGCCTCCATTCATGATGCCTTAATTGAACAGATTACCTATGATGTCGATGCTGCTTATTGCGGATCCATTGTCGGTGCTCTCATCGAACCGTACCATGCAGTTTGCGAAGGTTATGCAAAAGCTTTTAAAGTACTCTGTGACAGAGAAAACATCCCTTGTATTCTGGTCGTCGGCAACAATGATTTGGTCAATATGACCGCCCATATGTGGAACTATGTGCAACTTGACGGACTATGGTATGGGATCGATACCACATGGGACGATTCCACTGCCTCCAATCAATACTTTTTGAAGGGTTCAGAAAGCTTCTCTCTCAACCATACGCCGGAAAGTGTTTATCCAGATGTCACACTGACTTTCCCGCTGCTCAGTGAACAGGATTATGGAACATCTGCCATCACAACGACCGCAACGACAGAAACTACGACCACGATCACCACTACCACAATAGAATCTGAAACGACAACAACTACAGAAACAACAATCACCACAACTACAGAACCAACAACAACTACAACAACATCTACAAACACCACGACGACAGAAATGACAACGACTATAACAACAACAGAAACAGTCATTACGATGTCCACAACGGAAAAAACATATCCAATCGGTGACTGCAATCAAGACGGTGTCTGCACACTAATAGACTATGTCTTGCTGCGGAAATATCTAATTCGAGTAGCCGGTGTAATCGGAACACCAGAGATGGATGTCAATGCAGACGGTATAGTAAACATTGTGGATGTCATTGTATGGGCACGACAGTTTCTCTAATCATCTGAAATCATCTTGATTGACAGACTTTTTCCTGCATGTTATAATGGAATTATCCTACCTGTTTGCTTGCAGTCACAGGAACAAAAATCGAAAGGATATTTCTATGAAACGAAAGATTAACTATAGGTTATATTCTATAAAGGAAAAAAGCATTTCTTCCCTGCATTTGATATTCCGCTTATCTCGGACTGACTTATGTGCTGTTGCCGGACTCACTGCCCTACTTACGGTCGCCCTTTGCCTGCTCTGGTGTATTCATCCAGACATGCTTTGGGGATCTACAATGGACTGGAATAATCAGCATATTCTGTTCCCCGAATATTTTCGTTCCCGTTTTTATCAAACTGGACAGTTCTTTCCCAATCTGGCAGCCGAACTCGGCAGCGGGCAAAATATCTATGCCTTTACGTACTACGGACTCTTCAACCCGATCCTGCTTCTCTCTTATCTGCTACCCTTTGTTCCCATGATTGATTATATCCAATGCACCAGTCTTCTACTCATCTGGTGCAGCAGTGTTCTCTGCTATTTCTTCTGCAAACAGCATCTGCCTGCACGCATTTCTTTTGCCTGTGCCATCTTGCTACTCTTCGCAGCCCCTGTGCTGTTTCACAGTCATCGGCATATCATGTTTGTAAATTATTTTCCCTTTCTCTTCTGGGCACTCTTTGCCGTTCGCCGCTGCCAGAAAAAACGTTGGACCATGCAGCTCTTTCTGGCAGCGGTTTGTATGCTAGGCAGCAGTTTCTTTTTTGCGGTCGGCGGATTCTGTACCATTCTACTCTATGCAATTTTCCTTCGAATACAGCAAAAACCAACCTGCCACTATTTTCTGCTGCGAATAACTGGACACCTCTTTTTTGCCGGAATGGCATGCATGTGTTTTCTTCTGCCTACTGCTCTGGCACTGCTGCAGGGGCGGTCGGAAACGCATCTGGATAAATGGTTCTGGTTACATGTACTTGTACCGACAGTGCAGCTTTCCTATTTCTTCTATCAGCC
>DYCW01000081.1 GCA_019417865.1 Ruminococcus sp.
AACCGCCAGTAAGGCAGCGGTGGCAACACTCGCAATCTGAATTTTTTTGTGTGTTCTCATAGTGACCTCCATATAAATGAATCTATAGCAACCTGTACATACAGGAAAACTATGCAAAATATAAATAGATTAGTTTTGACTAACCAATTAAGACGATTTTCTTACTATCACACATTCCTCTTTAGATGTGTATTGCTTTTCTTTGTTATCTTGTTTTTACATGATTTTTAATGATATCACTTGATTAGTCATCACTAACCAAGTGATATCAACATCTTTTGCTTCTTTTTATGCAGAATAACTACTTTTTTTACATATGCTACATATCGTATAATTGTGTTTATAAATGATTAAACGGAATAGAATCTTTTTGCTGAGAAATCTGTTGCTTCTTTTCTTCTGTTTGCTTCCAATGCCGTACAAGAAACGTTGCAGCAAGACCAGTAAATAAGCCTGTCACACATCCACTCAGCAGTAAAAACGGCAGATACCATATCACCTGTGTCGTCTGCATAACCAGCATCGCAGCAAGTATCTGTCCAATATTGTGCAGAATCGCACCGCAAACACTAATGAACCAAAGTGATTTCTGATGCAGGAAATGACAGAGCAACGCCATCCCTGCAAGACAAAGCAACCCACCGCTTAGGGAATAAAAACAGCTGACCAATGTCCCAGTAAACAACGAACCTAAAAGAATTCGCATCATCAAAACTGCCAGTGCATCCCGTACCCGATACTTTTGCAATACAAATAACGTAATGATATTTGCCAGCCCAAGTTTCATGCCCGGAATCGGAATTGGTACTGGAATCTGTGCTTCTAACACAAAAATAACCAATGACATTGTTGTGAACATCGCCAGTGTCACTAAGTGCTTAGCCGACTTTTGCATCGAATCCCTCCGTTTCTTCGGTACTTTCCTCTATAATTTGAATTTGCACCCGATTTGGCAGACAAACAATTGGCAAAACACCATCCGAAATTGCACCCTGATGCACACAAAGTCCATCTGGACAGCTGGCAGATTCCATTTGCACTGCTTCTCTGGAAATCAAGACTCGATTCCATGCACCGTCTTTTCCTGGAATATCAATGGTATACGGTTCCTTTACGGTATCCATCGCAATCCGATATAATTCATTTCCATCCTGTATAATTACAACCGTACGGTGTGTTATTTGCCGATGCATGACAAAATAACTACCGCCAATACCTGCTAAAATCAAACAAAGAAAAACACCAATGATAATCGCCTTTTGTTTCATGAAACTCCCTTCTATCCTGCCTCTTTTGGTTGCAATTACCAACCACTTGCAACCATATTGATTTTCCTATTGTTTGCAGTATAGCACGATGGAAACAAAAAGTCAAGCATCCATGCTTCTCTTAAATGCCTGCCAAAATCAGTACAATTCCCAGTAATACTGCACGCACAACCGTAAACCAAATGGCATTACCTTGCAGTATGCCCAAACCGCTATGTGCATTCTTTCGGGGACAGGTATCCACACACTTTTGGCATTGGAAACACTCCCCACTTACTCGCCAACTGCCAGCTTCTGGTAACGTTAATTCCGCTGGACAGCAGCGTTTGCATGCTGTACAGCCTTTGATACACTGTTCCTGCTTTCGCCGAATAGAAAAAATAGGTAAAATCGGAAGCAAAGAAAAGACAGCTCCCAATGGACAGAGAAACCGACAGAAAAATCGTTCACAAAGAGCCATGCCAATCAAAATAATCAGCAGCAATCCAACACCAATCCAATAACCGCCCAAATGCCAATTCCCTGCCCGCAACATGGAAAATACATCCCAAGGACTCCATCCTCTCCATGTACCGTAAACACCAGTAAAGCAAAGAATCACAATCAGCAACAATACGAGATATTTCAACAGATAGAGTGACATTTTTTTGGGTTTGAATGTAATCGGCTTCTTATTCCGTTTCTTACAAATCCAGACATACAGACTGCGAACTGCATCGCCGAGTGAACCGAATGCACAGGCATAGCCACAAAAAAACCGCCCAAACACAATTGTAAAGGCACAAAGTGAAAGAAAAACAGTCAGAAAAGCAGTCCAGACAATTGGCATTTGACTCCCCATCTGCGTGAAAATGTTTTTTACCGCAGAAAATGCGGTGGTAAATGCAGCGGGAAAGAACAGAAAAAACAGAAGCTGTATCACAGCACGCACATAGGCATGCAATTTTTTTGCCGGAATGGGTTTCTTAATTCTATTCATGTTGCCTTTTCCGCCTTTCTCAACGCCTCTTCTGTTGCATGAAGAATTCCATTGGAACTGAATGTAGCACCGCTAATGGTATCCACCTCTGTAGACTGCTCTTCCAGAATGGTATCTAACAATGCACTGGCAGCATCCAAATAAGCTGCATCTTCCTGCTCCGCAGATAAAATCTTCAAGTCAGTAAAGATACCATTTTCAACGGTCAGCTCTACCGCAACTGTCCCGCCATAGCCCTGTGCTTCCCCCTGATAAGTCCCATCTGCATAAGGAGAATCAGTATCGTTATCTACTTCCTCAGTAGTTGCAATTTGCTGCTGCTCCAATTCTGCTTTTAATGCAGAAATCGTTTCTGTCTGCGTGCGATTTTGCAGAATGCTCTGATATACAAGCAAAATGCCAACTACCAACACACAATTGAACAGTTTTGTCCAAAACACATGCTGCATGAATATCATACCCCCTCACGCAATGCCTGCTGCAAAGCATCCTGCACAGCTTCTATCAAGGCATCAGAAGAGCATGTGGCTCCAGAAACCGCATCAATATAATCTGTTTTCTGTTCTGTAAGAATCTGTGCAGCAATTCCCGGAAACTTTTTCGTTCCGTCCATTGCCCGTTGAATATACGCATCATTCAATGTATCATAATCCTCTCCAAATCCTTCCGCATCTGTAATGGAGAGGATTTGATCCTTCTCAATGCAGACCTTTACCGTCAGCGTATATGGATAAAAATCTTCATACTCATCTGGATAGCAAATTGCAGTGCCAATATACTCTCCATCAATATAAATAGAAGGCGTTGGTGGTTCTGTTTCCGTTGGCGGTTCCGTTACAGGTGCTGTAGTGGTCGTTGTTGTAGTATGCGGAGAAGTCGTAACTGTCGTCGTAACATCGCCACCAGAAACGGCTTTTTTCGCCTGCTCCAATGCATCTTCAATTGCACCTAAAATCCCTTCCGAACTATAAGTTGCACCGCTGATTGCATCCAAATCAGTGGTTTGCTGCTGTAAAATCCTTTGCAGCAAAGCTTCTGCTTGTTTGAAAAACGCCGCATCGTCTTCTGTTTCCAGCACCATAATGTTCTCTATTGTAGCATCTTTCAAAGAAACTGCAACGCTTGTTTCTCCCCGATAACCTTCTGCACTGCCAAAATAAACGCCATCTGGATAGGGAAACCGCCCTTTCGGAACATCTGGTGTCATTGTCGTACCACTAGATGAGGAACCAGATGAATCACCATCTACCCCTGCATTTGCCAACGCATTTCGTACCGCTTCAATCAAGCCAACGGAACTATAAGTTGCACCAGAAACCGTATCTACATTCGTACTCTGTAATGCGACAATATGACTGAGCAGGGTTGTAGCATTATCAATATAGGGACTGTCATCGCTTGTACTGAGCACAGTAATATCTGCAATCTGTCCACCAGATACAACAACCTGCACCGTAATTGGACCAGCAAATCCACTACCAGTTCCAGTATAAGTACCGTCCCGATAAGCAGAAGGCTCAGAGATTGCAGAAAGAGAGGGGGATTCTGAAGCAGTGCTGCTCTGTCCATTCAATACTGGTAACACAGTATCAGAGGCACTGCTGCCGCCTGCTTTTTTCAGAGCATCCCGCACTGCTGAAATCAAACCAACCGAACTATAAGTCGCACCAGAAACCGTATCCACATTGGTACTCTGCGTAGCAATGATCGTTTTCAGCAGTGCGGAGGCATTTTCAATATACGGACTGTCATCTGTCGTATTGAGAATTGTAATTTCTGTAATCTTTCCATCTTGAATCACAACCTGTACTGTAATGGGTCCGGAAAAACCAGTTCCCGTACCCGTATATGTACCATCCTGATAACCGTCTGATGTCTCTGACAATGGTGTTACAGATGGAACAGTTTTTGTGGTAACATTTGCTGTTTTCGTGGATTTTTTTACATCTGTGGCTGTCGTCTGCGAAGTAGATGATACAGTACTGTCTATCTGTTCCGGTGAGAACACCGGTGCTGTATAGCCATGCAGCGAAACTGCTACAAATGCTGCCAACAATCCTGCTGGCAAAAAACTGCATAACGACATCCACTGTGTGTCTTTCCAAAGCTTCATGATTCTGTTTCCTCCTGTATGATTTCGCATGGGTAATTGGCAGAAAAATCATTCTGAATGCCTTCTGTCACATACAAGTTCTGATCGGTTGTATAGAATATCGCATCAAATTGTTCTGCATGTGTCTGCCAATAAGCAGATGCCTTTTCCAAGCCCATTACAAATAAAGCAGTAGAAAGTCCGTCCGCTAAAATGCCATCTGGACTGACAATTGTCACAGAAGTAAGAT
>DYCW01000082.1 GCA_019417865.1 Ruminococcus sp.
GGATTTCTTCTCTTGCCATGACAGAAATAATTAATTCGCAAAAATCATCCGCTCTACTTTCAAATAATGTAGGTGCATCTAATAAAATCAGCTTATAGCCCATTCTGGAATTATAGTGGATCTGACGCAAAATTTCTCCCATAATATATGGATACATAATAGAATTCATCAATTCCAAATTTTTCTCATTACAAAATGCCTGTTTTGCTAACGCTGTACGGTTTAACTCTCCATTTGGCAGCAAAATATCATGAAAACATTCTGTTAACTCCGCCAAACATCGACTTCCTCTGTGTACAACAGAACGTGCAATCTGATCTGCGTCAATAATGCAAAAGCCGTTGGCTGCGAAAATTTTGGAAACCGTGCTTTTTCCTGCACCGGTCTGTCCGGTGAGTCCAATGACCATTACGCCATTCAGACTGTTCATAGTTGTATCACCTCAAATCCTGCAGCTCTGATGAGCCGATTATAGACCGCAAGTCCAATACCGCTGCGTTCGGGGGCACGTACATAAACAGTTACAGCACCTTCTTCATCACAACGACGCAGACAATCAAATAACTGTTTCGCCTGTTCTGTACTATTTTTTCCATAAGTAAAATATGGCATAGGCAGTCCTGCTTCTTCTCCATCAAATACCAATGCATAGGAATGTGGTGTGACATGTTGGGAAATGTAGCGGCAATATGCTGTGTAACTACCTTCTACTAAAATCACATTTGCCTGCGGAGAATAATGTTGGTATTTCATTCCTGGGGAGCGTACTGTTTGACCAGCCTGTATTTCATGTAAAATAGCATCGTCTAAAATAACGGTTTCTGTAACTTGTTCCAAATCCTCCTTTGTAATATATCCTGGTCGCAAAATACGGACAGAATTTGCAGATTCAAAGCAAATGACAGTAGATTCTACACCAACCTGACAGGCACCACCATCTATAACGGCTGCAATGCGTCCGTTTAAGTCGTGCAGCATATGAGATGCAGTGGTGGGACTAGGATAGCCAGAACGATTGCCAGAAGGAGCAGCAATTGCTGTTCCTGACAGTGTGATTAATCGCCTTGCAATGGGATGTGATGGCATCCGAATACCAACTGTATCCAATCCGCCGGACGTGATGGATGGAATGCAGGATTTTTTTGGTAAGATCATAGTCAACGGTCCAGGCCAAAATTGTTTTGCTAGACGACACGCAAGATCTGGGATGGATTCTACCAATAGCGGAAGCTGTTTCATTTCAGAAATATGCACAATCAGAGGATTATCAGCCGGTCTGCCTTTTGCAGCAAACACTTTTCTTACTGCTTCTGGATTGCAGGCATCCGCAGCCAAACCGTATACCGTTTCTGTTGGCATACCAACTACCTCGCCTTTTTGAATCCACGCAGCTGCCTGCTGCAAATCTGCTTCCGTATCCGATAATAGTACTGTTTTCATATTTCCTCACTCCATCTCATTTTGTTGACCGGACAGCTTTTCTAACTCATCCGATGTTGCAAGAGCATTAAACACTTCTTCCAGATTGCCGTTCAATAAATCTTCCAAACGATATAGTGTCAAGCCAATACGATGATCTGTCATACGTCCCTGCGGGAAATTATAAGTTCGGATGCGTTCCGAACGGTCACCTGTACCGACCTGCATCTTTCGTTCTGAGGCAATTTTTTCATTCTGTTCCCGCTGCATTGCCTCATAGAGACGAGAACGCAAAATTTTCATAGCTTTATCTTTATTCTTAAACTGACTGCGTTCATCTTGACATTCTACAACGATACCAGTTGGAATATGCGTGATTCGTACTGCTGATTCTGTTTTGTTAATGTGCTGTCCACCAGCACCACTGGCACGAAATACATCAATCCGCAAATCATTTGAATTGATATTAAGTTCTACATCATCTGCTTCTACCAAAACAGCAACAGTTACCGTAGAAGTATGGATTCGCCCCTGTGATTCTGTTTCTGGAACACGCTGCACTCGATGCACGCCACTTTCATATTTCAGTTTAGAATATGCCCCTTCTCCCATAATCGAAAAACTGATTTCTTTCATACCGCCCAGTTCTGTTGCATTTTGATTTAAAATTTCCTGCTTCCAGCCCTTAGATTCTGCATACATTGTATACATGCGATAAAGGCTATTGGCGAATAAAGCAGCTTCCTCGCCACCAGCACCGCTACGAATCTCAATGATTACATTTTTATCATCATTCGGATCTTTTGGAAGCAGCAGCCGTTTCAATTCCTGTTCTAATTTTTCACATGTTTCCTTTGCAGCATTGTACTCTTCTTGTGCCAATTCTTTTAATTCTGCATCGGTATCCCCAGCTTGTAGCAATTCTTTTGCGTCATTACGTTCCTGTATCCCATGTAAATATGCATGATAAGTTTCAATAATCGGTGTCATATGTTTGTATTCCCGCATTTTTTCGGCATACAAATGATTATCTGCAATCACTGTCGGATCAGACAATGAGACTGCAAGTTCCTGATAATTCTCCTCCATGCAATGCAGTTTTTTTAACATATCGACTATCTCCTTCTGTATTTTTCCTTTTATTTTTCCGCTTTGTTGGATGCAGATAATTCTGATGACGGTGTTTCCCGAATTATCTGCCGAATGTGCCGTTCAATTTTGTTGCGTGGTACCATAAATTCTCTTCCACAAGTCGTACAACGAAGTTTGAAATCCATGCCGGAACGAATGACATAAAACGTATTTCCGCCGCATGGATGTGGCTTTCGCATCAATAAAATATCAGTCGGTCTGACATCCATTTTCCTCGCCTCCATACTTCCATAATAGGATTGTCTATATCAGCTGTCTGTAAT
>DYCW01000083.1 GCA_019417865.1 Ruminococcus sp.
GTGCGTATCGATACCACAATGTCCGAAAAATCCGCCGCACGGCACGGCTGGTCTTTGTCTGTATCGGACTGCTGCTGAGTGTTGGCATTTGGCTGCTGGCAAAACCGTTCGCCTACTACACAGCTGCCGATCCACTGGCTGTTTATGCCGTTCAAATGATGGCACCAGCTGCTTTTTTTGGATGCCTGACTGCTGTCGAACGGGGTTATTACGAAGGACTTTGTAATATGTACCCCACAGCGGTTTCACAAGCTGTGGAATCCATTGCAAAAGTTGTCTGCGGTCTGCTACTAAGCCACTATGTCTTTACACACGAATCGCAAGTACTCGCTTTTTTCCCAGTGGGTACGCCCATTTTGCCGATTGCAGCAGCAGCAGCGGTGCTGGGTGTAACACTTTCCACACTCTGCGGCGGACTTTATTTCTTTATTCGGAATCTCCTCGGGGACGGGCTGCCAAAAAACAACAAGCAAGCCGTTCCGATCCGCACGGGAAAACTCATTCGGGAATTGTTTCGAGTTATGCTGCCAGTGGCACTTGGTTCTTTTGTTACCAACCTGACTTCTTTGATTGACCTATGTACAATGATGCACTGTTTTGACACCCTGCAACAGACAAAACTGGATGCTCTATTGCAAAAATTTGGTGACATTGCAGCCGATGCTGCTTTTCCAGCTCTGGTCTATGGTGCATTTTCGGGCATGGCTCTGACCGTTTTCAACTTAGTACCATCTGTGACCAATATGTTTGGAAAATCCGTACTGCCCTGTGCGGCACAGGCATGGGCAAAACAACAAAAAAATGCAGTGGTAAAACAGTTACAATCCGTTCTGTTTATCACAACGCTATTGGCTCTGCCTTCTGCAGGGGGGCTATTCCTCTTGGCAGAACCCATCATGCAGCTGCTCTACAGCGGACAGGAAACTGCCTGTGCGATTGCAGCAGAATCTCTGCGTGCTTTGCTGCCTGGTATGTTCTTTCTTTGCCTGACCATGCCGCTGTTCAGCATCCTGCAAGGTATCGGCAGAGCAGATTTGCCCGTAAAGTATATGCTGCCATGTGTTGCAGTCAAACTAATTGGAAATGTGGTTTTTCTGCAAATTCCAGCATGCTCTCTTGTCGGTGCTGGTATCGCAACCAGTCTTTGCTATGCACTTTTATTTGGAATGGCACTGCACGGACTGCAACGCCTCTTAGGGCAGCCACTGCACTGGCTGAAACCGCTGCTTCCGCTGGGATATGCCGCTGCCATGAGTCTTGTCACAGCCTGTCTTTGCTGCAATCTGACGCAAACGCTCCCGCTTCCTATCATGCTGCTGACCAGTGTGGGCAGTGCGGTGCTGATGTATGGAATTGTGCTGCTGCTGTTGGAAAAGACGGCAAATCGACTGAAAGATGGGCTTTGCTTTCGGGTGTACTAAATCGTGACCGCACTGGCTAGGAAATAAGAATTTTTAAGAATTTTGATTTTTGTACAGTGCGACATGGACAGTTGACATTGCCAGCTGGATATTGTATAATAACATTATGTATGCTGCAACGCTGCCGTACAGCAGCGATTTGCTTTGCAGGAAATTTTAATCACAAAGGAACGTGGAATCGTTATGAAATTAGGTATGGTCGGACTTCCCAACGTCGGGAAAAGTACGTTATTCAATGCACTTACCAACGCCGGTGCAGAGTCGGCAAACTATCCATTCTGCACCATTGAAAAAAATGTCGGCATTGTCTCTGTGCCGGACAGCCGTCTGGATGCACTGGCAAAAATCTATGAGCCGGATAAATTCACACCGGCAACATTGGAATTTGTAGACATTGCCGGACTGGTAAAAGGTGCCTCTAAAGGGGAAGGACTTGGAAACAAATTCCTAGGCGATATTCGGGAAGTAGATGCCATTGTGCACGTTGTCCGCTGCTTTGAAGATGTCAACATCGTACACGTGGACGGCAGTATCAACCCAGCAAGAGACATTGAAACCATCAATCTGGAGCTGATTTTTGCCGATTTGGATATGCTGACTCGCCGCATTGACCGGGTAAAAAAGGCACTCAAGGGCGACAAAAAATTGCAGGGTCAGTTGGACTTTTTGGAGCAGCTCAAAGCACATCTTGAAGAAGGCAAATCTGCCAGAGCTTATGAGATGACAGAAGAAGAACAGGAATGGCTGAAGGAAACACCGCTGCTCTCTGCAAAACCAGTCATCTATGCTGCGAATCTCTGTGAAAAGGATTTCTCCGGTGATTTACACACCCATCCGCATTATCAGACTGTCTGCAAAATTGCAGACCAGGAACACGCCGCAGTGCTGCCAATTTGTGCAAAAATCGAAGCAGAAATCTCTGACCTGGAAGAGGAAGAAAAGGACTTGTTCCTATCAGAAATGGGATTGGAGGAATCCGGTCTAAACCGAATCATTCGAGAAGGCTACAGCCTGCTCGGACTCATTTCCTATCTCACTGCCGGAAAACCGGAAGTGCGTGCGTGGACAATTCGCAAAGGAACCAAAGCACCACAGGCAGCCGGAAAAATTCACACCGACTTTGAAAAAGGCTTTATTCGTGCAGAGGTCGTTTCCTTTGATGACTTCATGGCATGCGGCGGTTCCATGGCAACGGCAAAGGAGAAGGGAGTTGTCCGACTGGAAGGCAAGGACTATGTGATGCAGGACGGTGATATTGTCCTATTCCGCTTTAATGTATAATATCTTTAAAAATAACTACGAAACGGCTTGCAGCATAATCCCTGCAAGCCGTTTTATTTTGCGTTATTGTATTGGAGAGGCCGGTACAACAGGTCTGTCTCTTATACA
>DYCW01000084.1 GCA_019417865.1 Ruminococcus sp.
GTCCATATCATATACAAACTTTTTTGTATCATAATAAGCTGCCAATAATCGAGGCAGTTCTCCAATGGAAGCAGTTCCCATTAAAATATCAATAAACGAATAATGTGCCTGTATTTTTTGCAGGGTTTTCGGTTCTGAGCCCATGCAACCGCTCAAAATCAAAATGGTACGGGGATGAGTTTCCTTATATTTTTTAATGACCCCCAGCATTCCATAGACACGATCTTCCGCACTTTCCCGCACAGCACAGGTATTAAATACGATCAGGTCTGCATTTTCGTAGGTTTCTGTAAGAGAAAATCCCATAGATTGCAGCAATCCTTTTATCTTTTCACCGTCCGATACATTTAATTGGCATCCAAAGCTGTGTACATAAGCTCTGGCACAAGGATAAGAAACCGCAACGATTTTCTGCACCTGTTCTGTACACGCCTGCACGGACACATCTTTCTTCAAGTTTGTCGTTTCCTGCATAGCAACCTCTCTTTTTCTACATGACATTATTTTTATTATAGCATAGCCCTGTTTTTTTTTCAAGCACTTTTTCGATGAAAAAAGAAATCTATTTTTCTATCTGGGTATGTGCGAAGTGAGAGGCAAAAAAGCGGCTCTACTGCGAAAATAACCAAATTCACTGCAAAGCCGCTCTTTTCTATTGCTCTTCTCAAAACGCCGATGATGTTTCGTCCGACAGAGATTCTTCTGTTGACACTTCCGTTTGCGTGGTACTGTCGTCTGTATATTCCAAAACTTCCATAACTGCTGCCGGTATCGGCATAGTATCCATTACCTCATATACAGCATTTAACAAATCCTCATAACTTTGTCCGGAAAGATGAATGCCGTCACCGCCGGAGCATTCCAAACGCATGCTCTTTGTTTCCGGATCTGCAATGACAGAATAGGCATCAAAATAAACGATATTGGGAGAATCAAAGTTCGTTACAACCGCTTTCAGTACATCATTAAAATTGCGGATTTCTGCATTGTCTGTAAAGTCACAATCCGCTGCAATCGGTGTAATTCCGGCTATAATCAGATTACTGTCCGGACAAATTTCCTGAATAGATGTGATCGCTTCTTTATAAGCATCTCCATACTCTTCTGCGGTTGTCATATTGACATCATTCATTCCCATAGACATGTATATGTATGTTGGCTGTGCTTCTTTCAGAGCATCTAAAATATCCATTTCTACACCGTCATATGTAAATGAGAAATCATGAATGTTCCGAATCGCAACAGAACCCTGTGCCAGATTCTGTTCATCGGAAATATAACCGTAAGCGTTGAATCCATAGGCAATAGAATCCCCGACAATTGTAATTTTTTCTGCATAAATTTCATGCAGTTTTTCCTTTTCTGCCGCAGAAAGGATTTTTACAGTTGTGGTTGTGACAGTAGAGGTTGTGACTGCGGTAGTTGCCGTTGTCATTCCAGCTGCCTGTGCCGTTTCATTCTCTTTCAGCTCCGCTGCAGCCGGTACAATGGGATCTTTTGAAACATGATTCAACTGCCCTGAGAAATACAGTCCTGTAAAAAGCATAATGATACAAAATAAAACCTGTCTCTTATACACATCTC
>DYCW01000085.1 GCA_019417865.1 Ruminococcus sp.
TTTATATATTATGCAAAAAGCAGACTGTCATGGATGGTGACAGCCTGTTTTTTTATATTTTCAGTAAAAATGCAAAACGGCATCAGCAGGCACGGTAGAATCCTTTCTATAAAAGTTTCCACAAAAAGCCTTGACTTTTTGTCGGTATCGTGGTAAACTAAAAATAAACATTTGTATTGTAGAGAAATACAATACAAAGAAGCGATTCATTTTAATACAATCATAAAATGGGAAAGGAACGGTATTTTTTATGATGAGGAAAGGAATTGCCCTGCTAAGTGCAGCTGTATTGGCAGTGACTGGTGCGGTTTCCGCTTCTTCTGCACTGGGTATGGCGGAAGCAGTAGACAGTAACGGCACTTATAACTATGGAGAGGCATTGCAGAAGTCAATGTTTTTCTACGAAGTGCAGCAGTGCGGCGAATTGCCGGACTGGAATGAGGTCAGCTGGCGGGATGACTGCATGACCAATGACTATGTGCCAGGCGGTTGGTTTGATGCCGGAGACCACTTGAAATTTACCCTGACCAATGCCTATGCAGCTACCATGCTGGGCTGGGGCTTGCTGGAATATCAGGACGGCGTAGAAAAAATCGGTGAACTGACCGAATATAAAAACAATCTTGCATGGGCTTTGGATTACCTGGTGGGTTGTGACCTTGGAGATGAAATCGTCTACATGATCGGCGACGGTTCGTTTGACCATGTATGGTGGGGTTCTGCGGAAGTTTACATGCAGAAATTTGAACTGATGAAGGGCGAAACGGAACGGCCATACTACACCTGCAATGACAGCTGTATTGAAGCACAGATGGCAGCTGCTCTTTCTACCGGTTATCTCTGTTTCAAGGATTCTGACCCCGAACGGGCAGAAACCTACTTGACCCATGCAAAGGCTTGTTTTGAACGTGCGGACAAAAATCGTTCGATTGGTGATGATGTGGAAGAGCATTCCTATTATAAGCCAAGTACCTTCTATGATGATCTGTTCTTTGCCGCTAACTGGTTGTACATGGCGACCGGAGAACAGTCCTATCTGGATTTGTGCGAGAGTGATTATATCTCGAATCTGGGCAAGGAAGAACAGTCAAGCGAACTGAAATATACATGGGGGCACTGCTGGGATGATACGATGCAGGGCGGTATGCTGCTGTATGCGATCAATACTGGAGAAAGCCAGTGGAAGGAACAGTTCCGCAAACATCTCGAATACTGGACAACTGGTTATGGCGGCAAGCAGATTGCCCATACACCAGATGGTTTAGCATGGCTGTTCCAGTGGGGTTCGCTGCGTCACGCAACCACAACGGCATTCCTTGCCTATGTTGCAGTGGATGAACTGTTTGCAGATGATGCTTCTGCTGTAGAGAAATATACCAACTTTGCAGACTCTACCATGAATTACTGCTTCGGCGACAATTCGAAGCACTTTAGTTATGTGGTGGGCATGGGAGAAGAATATCCGCAGGCATGGCATCACAGAACCTCCAGCGGTGCATGGAACGACAAGTGGAGCAATATTGGTCAGACAGAGGGCGAAGATGCAAAGCCGCATGCACATACGCTGTATGGTGCACTGGTTGGCGGTCCGGATCAGCAGGATGGTTATTCCGATAAAATCGGTGACTATCAATATACAGAGGTTGCCATTGACTACAATGCAGGCTATACCGCTGCTCTCTGTGCCATGGTAGAAAAGTATGGTGGTACGACCGATCCGGATTTCCCACCAACGGAAACACCAAAGTGGACGGAATTCTTTATGCGGGCTTCCATCAACCAGGCTGCCGGCAGCTATACAGAAATTAAAGCATTTGCAATGAATCATACTGCATGGCCGGCAAGAACCATCAAGAATCTTTCTTACAATTATTATTTTGATATTTCAGAACTGGTGGATGCTGGATATTCCATTGATGATGTTTCTGTCAGAATCGGCTACGATCAGCATGCTTCTGACAAGGGTGTGATGTCCATCTCCGACCCGATTCAGTATGACGGCAACATTTACTATGTCAAACTTTCCTTTGCAGATGGCAGTGTTGTGATGCCCACAGGGCAATCGGAACATCGGTCGGAATGCCAGTTCCGGATTTCCATTCCGGATAACATTCAGGGTGTTTGGGATTCTTCCAATGACTATTCGTTCCAGGGTCTGAAATCAGGCGGAGAAGATGCGATGGTGGATACGCCGTATATCACAATGTACGACGGTGACACTCTGATTTGGGGGATTGAGCCGGATGGTACCACACCGGATGATGTCCCACCGATCACCACAACGACTACAGCAGAAACTACCACGACAACGACTACGACAGTCACTAAAGTGACTTCCACAGTTACCTCAACCGGTAAAACATATGAAACCACTGTTCCAACAGAAACGACGATAACGCAAGAGAGCACTACGACTACAGAGGATAGCACTGTAGTTGTTTACGGAGATGTCAATCTGGATGGGAAGGTAGACCTGACTGACGCAATTACAATGAATAAATATCTGGCAAAGGTAATTACAATCTTTACAGATGCACAGAAGAAAAATGCAAATTGTGACATCACAGATGGTACGGAAACCATTGATGAGAAAGACGCAGCCGTACTGATCGATTTTGTAATTATGATTGAAAAGAAACTGCCGAAGCTGTCGTAAGCAGAATAACGGGAAATAACACCGCTTATGGTGCAGGATTGTGCCATAAGCGGTGTTTGTTATATCAGATTTATTTTTGAAAGAAAGAGGAAAAGCGGTCGCTTGCAGCTTGTTGACAAATACGTCAGAATCGCCTATAATAATAAAAGGAATTGGTAAGGAGGTGCAGTATGCTGCCTGTTTTATATGGAAAACAACCCCTGCAAACGACGCTGTCCCATATGGTCAGCGGTGGACGGCTTGCACAGGGATTTTTATTTTATGGCGATGCCGGTTTGGGACGAAAAACGCTGGCACATTGGTTTGCCTCCCTGCTGCTTTGTGAACAGCCGGAAAATGGGCTGCCTTGCGGTCACTGCAAATCCTGCCACAACATGCAGAAGGACTGCCATCCGGATTTTTTGCAGGCAGAACACAGCGGGAAACTCGGCGGTTTTTCTGTGGAAACGGTTCGACAGCTTTGCAGCAGTGTGGCGGTTCCGCCGAATAATGGAACTCGTAAGGTTTATCTGTTTGGGGACTGTGACCAAATGGATGTACGGTCACAGAATATTTTGTTGAAAATACTGGAAGAACCGCCGGCATATGCATATTTTTTATTCACCGCTTCGGCGAAGGATATTTTATTGTCCACCATTCGCTCCCGTATTTTATCATTTGGATTGGTACCTTGCAGTTTGGAAGATTGTCAGGCAGCTGTGACAGCACTCGGTGTACCAAATGCAGATTTGCATCGTTTTCCAGGTAATATTGGACAAACATTTGCCTATGCGACGGAGGAATCCCTGCAAACTGCTGTGGAAAGAGTGGAAACCTGTGTGCAGGCATTGCAGCAGCGGAACGAATATGCGTTTTTAAAGGCAGTCGCTGTAATAGGAAAAGATCGTCCGCAGGCACGCTTTTTCTTACAGCAAATGCGGTTGTTTGTACGGGATGTGATGGTATTGCACAGTTGTCCCGCTGCCAAAACTTGCAGCTGTGTGCCGCAATCCGCAAAACAAATGGCACGGCAAATCTCCCAACGGCAGGGAGAACAGCTGTTTGAAGCGGTTCGAACCGCCGAGCAGGCATTGCAGGCAAACGGAAATGTGCAATTGTTGTTAGCATCACTTTGTGGCGAATGGATACGAGTGTAA
>DYCW01000086.1 GCA_019417865.1 Ruminococcus sp.
ATAATAATTATCATTAGAGGAAAGGCGATTTCTACTAAGGCATTTATACTATTTGGTATTTTTATTACGATATTTGATAATATGTTTGCTAATATAATCAAAGAAAAATATACAATCATTGATATAATAGTAAAAATATTTCTTTTTTAAATTTATCGTCTTTCATATACAGTCCTCTCTGTGCTTTTTAAATTTCTATTTACTGATGAGTGAATTATAATATGAATGATGTTGAACATCAATGCTACAAGAACACAAAGTGACTTTTGACGGAATCATCAAAAGTCGCTTTGTAATACTTTTATTTGCCTCTGCATGAACAGAGAATAATTTTCTTTTTAGTAAAAAGAAAATTATTCATACAAAGGGTACTGTTTGCAGATTTCGGTTACCATTGCCCGAATCTCGTCTGCCTTGTCCTCGAACTGGGTTGCAGTCAGATACATGCATTCTGCAATCTTGTCCATCTCTGCAACACCCAGACCACGGCTGGTAACTGCCGGTGTGCCGACACGCAGACCAGAGGTGACAAACGGCTTTTCTGGATCGTTCGGAATTGCATTCTTATTGACAGTGATATATACTTCATCCAGACGGTGCTCCAGCTCCTTACCAGTGATGGAGAATGGACGCAGATCCACCAGCATCAAGTGGTTGTCTGTACCGCCGGAAACTAAATGGAATCCACGGTCTACCAGACCCTTTGCCAGTGCCTGTGCATTTTCTACAATCCGTTTGCCGTATTCCTTGAATTCCGGTTTCATGGCTTCTCCGAAGCAAACTGCCTTTGCTGCAATTACATGCATCAGCGGACCACCCTGTGTGCCCGGGAATACTGCCTTGTTGATCTTCTTTGCGATTTCTTCGTCATTGCAGAGAATCAGACCCCCACGAGGACCACGCAGAGTTTTGTGTGTGGTGGTGGTGGTAACGTCCGCATATGGAACAGGGGACGGATGCATACCGGAAGCCACCAGACCGGCGATGTGTGCCATGTCTACCATCAGGTAAGCACCGACAGACTTTGCAATTTCAGACAGCTTCGGGAAATCAATGATTCTTGGATAAGCACTTGCTCCGGCAACAATCAGCTTCGGCTTGTGTTCCTTTGCCAGAGCGGCTACCTTATCGTAATCAATGACCTCGTCGTCACCCAGACCATAGGAAACGAAGTGAAAATATTTACCGGAAATATTGACCGGAGAGCCATGTGTCAGATGCCCGCCATGTGCCAAGCTCATGCCCAATACGGTATCACCTGGCTGAAGCAGGGCAAAGTAAACAGCGGTGTTTGCCTGTGCACCAGAGTGCGGCTGTACATTGGCATACTGTGCACCGAACAGTTTCTTGGCACGGTCAATGGCTATTTCCTCTACAACGTCAACATACTCGCATCCGCCATAGTACCGCTTGTGTGGCAGACCTTCTGCATACTTATTGGTGAGGGCAGAACCCATGGCAGCCATCACAGCTGGAGAAACAATATTCTCGCTGGCAATCAGTTCCAAATTTCTTCTCTGTCTTGCGAGTTCTTGCTGCATGGCAGCAGCGACCTCGGCGTCGTACTTGGAAACAAAGCCGATGGTATCCATCATATCCTGATACATAATGTGAAATCCTCCAATTGATAAAATTGATCGAACAAAATGTGACCGCTTTTATTATACAACATTTTTCAGAAATTGACAAGCATTTTTGAAAAGTTTCCATCCGCATCAATGGGCAAAGTAGATACGATTTTTGATTTCACTGAGAATCCGGTGAGCTGCCTGTTCTTTTGTCATTTTTTCAAGTGGGATTTCCGCATCTGCTGTGATGATGGTGATGATATTGGTATCCGTACCGAATCCAGCCCCTTTTGTCCGCAGACTATTGGCACAAATCATATCACAATGCTTGGACTGTAATTTTTTTCTGGAGTTTTCTGTTACATTTTCTGTTTCCATGGAGAAACCACACAGGAACTGTCCTTCTTTTTTGTGTTCCCCGAGCACTTTTAAAATATCGGTGGTACGCTGTAAGGCAATGGTCAATGTGCCATCTGCCTTTTTGATTTTCTGTTCAGCAGTTTCCACAGGAGTATAATCCGCAACAGCAGCCGCTTTGATAATACAGTCAAATTCCGCAGCAATGGGCATTATGGCTTGATTCATTTCTTCAGCAGAAACCACTGGAATGACCGTAATAAAGGGCGGTGGTGTCACTTCCATGTGTGCGGCAACCAGTGTTACATCTGCACCACGCTGCATAGCCGCTTTTGCCAGTGCACATCCCATCTTTCCAGAGGAGTGGTTTGTGAGAAACCGAACAGGGTCGAGAGATTCTCTGGTTGCACCAGCTGTGATGAGAAATTTTTTTCCAGCAAGGTCTTTTTCAAAGGCAATTTCCCGCAAGATATACTCCAGCAGCAGACTTTCTTCGGGCATCCTGCCGTCACCAGAATCGCCGTTGGCGAGCATTCCCGTTGCAGGTGGGATGATTTCATAGCCGAAGCGAGCCAGTTTTTTCAGGTTGTCCTGTACAATGGGGTTGTGGTACATATTGTGATTCATAGCAGGGGAAATAATTTTTTTGCAAGGGCATGCCATGATCGTTGTAGTCAGCATATCATCTGCAATGCCGTTTGCCAGTTTCCCAATGACATTTGCAGATGCCGGTGCAACCAGTACGACATCTGCTTGTTTGGCAAGGGCCACATGTTCGACACTGTATTGAAAGTTGCGGTCAAATGTGTCAATCAGGCATTTGTTGCTTGTAAGGGTTTCAAAGGTGATGGGGTTGATGAATTGCGTAGCATTTTGCGTCATGAGCACCTGTACATTGGCATGCAGTTTTTTGAGCATACGGGCAAGATTGGCAATTTTATAGGCAGCAATGCTGCCGGTAACCGCCAGTACAACGTTTTTTCCAGTTAGCATGGTAGATACACTCCTTTGATGATGCGTTAACGTGAGTTCGATAAACCAGTTTTATCCGCCGCCAGCAACTATGGTCAAGCTGCCACCCTTGCAAAGCAAATGAGTTGGAATTGGGAAAGGAACGAGAAGCATGATACTGCTTTCCTTCATTTAAAAAACAAAACAGCAAAAATTGAGTGTGGTTAGACTGCAAATTGAGATACAAAATAGGGGGGAACAGCATAGCGTTTTCGCTGGACGGTTCAGACAAGGTTTTCCTGAGAAGCACGAAAATTGATTTTCATGAAAGCGAACAGCCTACTCGGGGCAGTGAGCGAAGCCAATCTGCCAAATCAATCGCCCTTAGTATAACACAGAAAATTCAGAAAAAGATATATAAAATTTGAAAAAAATATGATATACTGCACCTGTATTGTATTGTATCCCTCTCAGAGGGAATAATAACAAGGAGGTTTTTCTCATGAAGAAAACAAAACTGAACACAAAACAACTGGTGATCCTAGGGCTGCTGACGGCACTGACGATGATATTCTCGTTTACGCCGATTGGCTCAATTCCTATCGGTCCACTGGTCATCACCCTGAACGTGATTCCCATTGCATTGGCAGCCATTACAGCCGGTCCTGTGGGGGGATTGGTAATTGGCAGCGTATTTGGACTGCTCAGTTTTCTGCAATGCTTCGGTATTGGTGTGCCGAGCGGAATGGGTGCGATTCTTGTGGAAATCAATCCGTTTCTTGCCTTTGTGCAGCGGTTTGTTCCAAGAGCGTTGGATGGTTTCCTTGTGGGACTGATTTTTAAGGGTGTCAGCAAGCTGACCAACCAGTATGTTTCCTGTGCTGTGACTGGATTTTTTGCTGCCTTTTTGAATACTGTCCTTTTTATGACAGCACTGGTTGCACTGTATGGCAACACAGAGTATGTGCAGGGTTTGATGGGCGGTAAGAATATTTTGGTGTTTATCTGCACATTTGTGGGTGTGAATGCCGTGTGTGAGATGCTGGCTTCTACAATTGTAACTGGTGCGGTTGGGGCAGCACTTTGTAAGACAAACTTTGTTCCAACAGCAGCGTCTAAGCCGAAGACACAAAAAGCATAACAGGAAATCATTTGGAGGGTACAAAGTTATGGTGCTGGCAATTGATATTGGCAATACCAATATTGTCATTGGATGCTTTCAAGAACAAACGATTTTGTTTCAGGAACGGATGGCGACGAATCCCAAGGCAACTAGTCTGGAATATGCAGCTATGCTGAAAACCGCATTTGAAATGTATGATATCGACCGGCACACCATTGATGGCAGTATTATTTCTTCTGTTGTCCCGCCGGTGACTGGAACGGTAAAAAAAGCGGTGATGCAGTATATTGGTATTTCTCCGATGGTGGTACGGTATGACATGAAAACTGGTCTGCAAATTGCCATTTCCTATCCGGAAAAGCTGGGCAGTGATTTGATTGTGGATGCAGTTGCTGCCATGCAGGCATATCCGCTGCCGTTGATTGTGATTGACATGGGAACTGCAACTACACTTTCCGTCATTGACCGGAATCAGCAGTATCTCGGCGGTATCATTATGCCGGGAGTTGGGGTATCGCACGATTCCTTGATTGCCCGTACTGCACAGCTGCCCAAAATTGCACTTGAACCGCCGGAACAGGTGATTGGGAAGAACACAGTGGACTGTATGAAAAGCGGTTTGCTGTATGGAACAGCTGGGGCATTAGATGGATTGATTGCCCGCATTCAAGTAGAATTAGGCGAGCCGTGTACCGTGGTTGCCACGGGCGGACTGGCAAATGTGATTGTACCCCTCTGTCAAAGCCAGATGATTCTGGATGATGATTTGCTCTTAAAAGGGCTCATGACTTTATATAATCAAAACAAATAAAATTATAATACAATACAAAAAAACGCTTCGACGGATGGAAAAATATCTGTCGAAGCGTTTTGTTTTTCATTACAGCGAGAAATTATTCGTTTTCCATTAGTTCTTGGAAGAAATTGAAGTAATCCTCTCGTTTATCATTGGTGAAGGCAATGGCGTTTCTTGGATGCAGATTGAGGTGACCAGTCAGCAAATACTGAATATCATAGCCCCAGACTGTGCCATTTTTCTTGAGTGGCAGCATATAATCCTGTAAGAACCGCAGTACGGGTTTTATATCATACTTTGGATTTTTGAGAAAGCACAACAGCAGTTCCATGGCACAGTTTCCGGCACCTCTGCCCATCGCTGCCATGGTAGCATCTAGGTAGCTGACACCACGCATAGCACATTCGATGGTATTTGCATAGGCAAGCCGTTGGTTGTCATGTGCATGAATGCCAACTTTTTTTCCGTATCGCTCTGCTGCTTCCAGATATTTATCTGCCAGATGACGCATTTCGAGTGGAAAGATGGAACCATAGCTATCCACCAGATAAATGACATCGACGCTGCTCTGTCCCAGAATAGAAAGGGCTTCGTCCAGTTCCGATTCTTTTGCTTTGGAAACTGCCATGATATTGACCGTTGTGCGGTAGCCTTTCTTTGTACAATGTTCGATCATTTCTACCGCAGCTGGAATGGTATGAATATAGGTCGCAACTCGTACAATGTCAATGATGCTGTCCTTTTTTTCCGGCAAGTCCCGTTCCAGATTGGTACGTCCAACGTCTGCCATGACAGCGAGCTGCATGTTGGTGTTGTTTTCACCGATGACACTGCGAATTTTTTCCTCGTCGCAGAACTTCCAGATGCCGAATTTCTCTGGATCAAATAAGTCACGATCTGCCTTGTAGCCCAATTCCATGCAGTCTATGCCAGCTTTTAGATTGGTTTCATAAAGTGCTTTTATGAATGAGTTGGAGAAGTGGAAACTGTTAACCAGTCCGCCGTCTCGAATGGTTGCGTCTAATACCTTGATATCTGGTCGAAAGGACATGGTTGTGCCCTTAATTGGTTCTTTGTATTCCATGATGTTTTTCCTTCCCGTCACATAGAATTTCTGCATGTAGTGATTAAAAATAAAAGCAGTGTGACATTTTTCATTATAGCAGATTTTTAGAAAAAGCACAAGATTTTATGTGATTTTTAGTTGAATCATACAATTTTTACGTATGTGATTTAGACAGAGTGCTGTAATCGTGGGAGATGATGGAGAAAAAATCATACCTGGTCAGATGGGGACAGGTATGATTGAGACGATATTTGAAATAAGAGACTTGTCCTGTTATCCAACAAGCAGTTATAAATTTGTCGTATAGATACCAGTGAGATATTGTACAAAGATCGAAACGAGTGTAATAGAAACCCAGCAGCAGAACCCCAACAGAATGGGCTTACCGCCTTTTTTAATCAGTGTCACAATGTTTGTATGCAGTCCAATTGCTGCCATTGCCATTGCAATAAAGAACTTTGCAAGCCATTTCATCCACGCAATAAAGTTATCATTATAAAATGTAGTGAAATGATTTTCTGGCAGCATCCCAACTACGGTTGTGACAATAGAGGCTGCAATAAAGAATAGGATAAACCATGGAAAAATTTTTTTGAAGGAAAAATCCGTGGCATCACCGCCGCTGGCTTTTGCTTTTCGAGTTCTGTAGACAGCGAGTGCCAAGGTAATCGGAATAATGGCAAGGGTACGTGTCAATTTTACCGTTACAGCTGCGGATAAAATACCGCTTGTATGATAAAGATTTTCTGCTGTTGCAGCGGTTGCTGTTACAGAGGAGGTATCGTTTACGGCTGTACCAGCAAATACAGCGAAGCCTTCTGTTCCAAATCCCAGTGCGTATCCCAGTGTCGGAAAAATCAATGCAGCCAGAATGTTGAACAGAAAGATAACGGATATAGACTGTGC
>DYCW01000087.1 GCA_019417865.1 Ruminococcus sp.
GTATGGGACAGTCCCCGAACTCCGGCGGTATTTCCCTGCGTACCTTTAACCGGAACTTCCTCGGTCGTTCTGGCACAAAGGACGGACAGATTTATCTGGTTTCTCCGGAGCTGGCAGCGTATTCTGCCTTGACCGGCTATCTGAGTGACCCAAGAGAACTGGGCGAAATGCCGACCTTTACGCTGCCGGAGAAGTTCACAGTCAACGACAATATGATTGTAAAGCCGGTAGACGAAGCAGAGATGGACAGTGTAGAAATCTTGCGTGGTCCAAACATCAAGCCGTTTCCGGAAACCGCACCGCTGGAAGCAACCATTACGGCTGGCTGCTCTTTGAAGGTTGGCGACAATATTACCACTGACCACATTATGCCGGCTGGTGCAAAAATTCTGCCGCTGCGGTCGAATATTCCAGCCATTTCGCAGCACTGCTTTACGGTATGTGACGAAGCATTCCCGACCAGAGCGAAGGAAATGGGGAAGAGCATCATTGTCGGCGGTTCCAACTATGGACAGGGTTCTTCCAGAGAACACGCTGCTCTTGCACCGCTTTACCTGGGTGTCAAGGCAGTTCTGGTAAAGAGTTTTGCAAGAATCCACAGAGCAAATCTGATTAACGCTGGCATTCTGCCGCTGACGTTTGTGAACGAAGCAGATTATGAGAAGATTGCACAGGGCGATACCCTCGAACTGGCAGATGTGCGTGCAAAGGTAGAAGCAGGCGAAACCACATTGACACTGGTCAACAAGACCACGGGTGCAGAAATTCCGGTGCTTTGTGAACTGACTGGCAGAACAAAAGACATCATTTTAGCAGGCGGTCTGCTGGATTATACCAGGGATGCCCTGAGTAAGTAAGAGAACAGAAGGCAAGGCAGAAATGGAACACTGGACACAAATCGGAAGTTGGATTCCATCGGCTCGCCGGGTGCATATTCGCTCATGGACAGACTTTTTGTTTTACATTGCGTTGTTTGTTCTCTTCGCTGGTACGCAGCGTGTAGTGAAAAAACTGTTTCCAAACGCTCCGCAAGGTGCCGTGCAGGTTGGAATGGTAATGCTTCTGTTTCTTGTTGCATGGATTTATTTGTTTGTACGCTATTGATACGTTGCAATTGGAGCACAATATGAAAAAGCCAAATAAGCAGAAGAAGCGAAAGCAGACTATTTTGCATCAAAAACGAACAAAGTCGAAAAAGCAGGAGCATTTTACTTTATGGGATTGGATGGAATCGTTTTTGGAAGCGATCGTGGAAGTTGTGATAGATTGGCTGACCTGAGGTGATGACATGGCAAATAAACTTTCTTTGAATCGCAACCAACTAAAATATCTGGTCATTGTAGCGATGCTGATTGATCACATTGCATGGGCTTTTGTTCCGACTGCTTCCCTATTGGGGCAGGTCATGCACTTTATCGGTCGTCTGACCGGGCCAACAATGGCATATATGCTTGTAGAGGGGTATTGTTATACCCGAAATGTGAAAAAGTATGCACTGCGGCTGGGGATTTTCGCTTTGCTTTCCTGGATTCCGTTTTCCTATTTTGAGTATGGTAAAATTGGATTACAATTCGGTGTGATTTATACGCTGTTTCTGAGTTTGCTTGGTATCTGGCTCTGGGATAAGGGCAACTGTGCAAAACCCGTAAAAATATTGGGCATCATTGGATTGTGTATCCTTTCCCTTTTTGGTGACTGGCCGATTTTTGATGTCCTGTATGCCTTGTTTTTATTTGTTTATCGAAATAATCCAAAAGATAAGTGGACGGCATTCTGTATCATTACCCTGTTTTGTTGTGCAGATATTTTCTTCGTACATCCGTGGTGGCTGGCTTTGTTCCTATTTGGCATTTTCATGGTGCCGCTGCTCATTCAGTTTTGCTACAATGGCGAAAGTGGCAGCAAGAAACCATTTCACAAGTGGTTTTTCTATGTATTCTATCCGGCACATTTGCTCGTGTTGGGTATTTTGCGATGGGTGGTATTGGCATAAATGGCACGGCACAAGAAAGAGCCGGATATTTGGGATCTCTTCGGGCAGATGGATACCAAAAGGAAATCTTATTCCATGGAAGAAGCTATGCAGGAGGAAACACTGCGGAAACAGCTGCAAAATGCACAGCGAAAGCAGGCAAAACGGGAGCGAAAAGAACGGACAATTGCAATTGGGATGGTAATCGGGATTTTGCTTTTGTGCCTTCCCCTTTTTCTATACTATATAAAAGAGAAAGCGGAGGAACTGATAAGGTTTTGCCATATACTCAAAGAAGACCCCGTTTCCACAATCGGCACGATCGCAGTGCTGATTCTGGTTACCTGGGTTCTGTATGTTCTGATTCGGAAAGTTAGAAAGAAACAACCTGCCCACTTACTAGAACTTTGCATTGTGCTGGCAGGACTATTGCTAGGGACGGGATACATTATTTTACAAGAAATCATGAAGTCTTTTTGAAATGACATGTTTTAGAGACAACTGGGAGAGCAGACAAAATTTCTATGTTAGTAAAATGCGTGGGACATAGAATGGTTCCGGCAGAAACGCTTTGCATCAAATTGGAGGTGTTTGCACAAATGCTTGCACATTTACAATCATCGGAATCAGAAAATTTGTATTTGATTTTGGAAATCGCCGACAGTATCAGTGAAAACAATCCGTCTGTACATGCTGCTTTGACAAATTGTCTGGAAAATACAGCTGTTTATGCAGAAACGCATACAGAACGGTATGCGGAACGTGGTATAGATGTAAAGAACTGTGACAGGGATACGTTTTGCTGGATTGCCATGGTGGATGAGCTGGAAGCATCCGGCGATGTCGTGGGTATTGACAGCAGCTCCTATTTGGAGGATTTCCTCTGGGCAGTGCAACAGCTGCGGACCGCACAAGGCGTGGACTTTTCCAGCTTGCATCTGCTGGAGGATAGCGATGTTTATGAATGGTATGCTGTCTGCAATGCATTTTTGAAGGAAAAGGGTATGTTGTTTTGTGGCATTGATATTGACAGTGATGATACAGAAGTGATTCTGGTGACAACGGCGGTATATGATAAAATTTCTATGTTAGCAAAGCGTGTGGGACATAGAATTGTTCCGGCAGAAACGCTTTGAATCAAATTGTTGCGGTTACAACAATGAGAAAAAATCTGAGGAGGAAAAAACAATGGCAAAGATTCAAATGACAACGCCGCTGGTAGAGATGGACGGCGACGAGATGACCCGTATCCTGTGGCAGTGGATTAAGGACATTCTGCTGACACCCTATGTAGACCTCAAGACGGAATATTATGACCTCGGTCTGGAATATCGGGAAAAGACAAAGGATCAGGTGACCATCGACAGTGCCAATGCCACCCTGAAGTATGGCGTTGCAGTCAAGTGTGCAACCATTACCCCGAATGCTGCCAGAATGCCGGAATACAATCTGTCCCAGATGTGGAAGAGCCCGAATGGCACAATTCGTGCCATTTTGGATGGCACCGTATTCCGTACTCCGATTCTGGTCAAGGGCATTGAGCCGTATATTCCAACCTGGACAAAGCCGATTACCATTGCCCGTCATGCGTATGGCGATGTGTACAAGAATACCGAAATGAAGGTACAGCAGGGTTCTAAGGCAGAACTGGTGGTAACGGATGCAGAGGGCAAGGAAACCCGTCAGTTGATTTTTGATTTTCAGGATACAGATGGAATCATTCAGGGTCTGCACAACAAGAAGAACTCCATTGCTGGTTTTGCACGGGCTTGTTTCAACTATGGTCTGGATTTGAAGCAGGATGTCTGGTTTGCAACCAAGGACACCATCTCCAAGCAGTATGACCATACATTCAAGGATATTTTCCAGGAGATTTATGATGCCGAGTACAAGGAAAAGTTTGAAGCTGCTGGCATTGAGTATTTCTACACGCTGATTGACGATGCGGTTGCAAGAGTGATCCGCTCCAACGGCGGTTACATCTGGGCTTGCAAGAACTACGATGGCGACGTGATGTCCGATATGGTTTCCACGGCTTATGGCAGCCTTGCGATGATGACCTCTGTTCTGGTTTCTCCGACGGGTATCTACGAATATGAAGCCGCACACGGTACAGTACAGCGGCACTATTACAAGTATCTGAAGGGCGAGGAAACCTCCACCAACTCCGTTGCCACTATCTTTGCATGGAGCGGTGCACTGCGGAAGCGGGGCGAACTGGACAACCTGCCAGAACTGATGGCATTTGCCGACAAGCTGGAGCAGGCAACCATTCAGACGATTGAAGACGGTGTGATGACGGGTGACCTGTATCTGATTTCCAAGCTGGAGAACAAAAAGAAGGTCAACTCCAAGGAATTTTTGGAAGCGATTCAGGAAAGACTGGCTGCAAAAATGCAGTAAACATGGCAGAAAAAAGAGAATGGGAGTGCATTCCTATCATGCTGAAAGAACCGGTTTCCGACTCTGTGATTCGGAGACTGCCAAGGTATTATCGCTATCTTTCGGAACTGGAGCGAGCGGGCGTAGAACGTACTTCCTCGCAGGTACTGGCGGCACAGCTCGGTTTGACGGCATCGCAGATTCGGCAGGACTTGAACTGTTTCGGCGGATTCGGACATCAGGGCTATGGCTATCATGTATCAGACTTACGGACGCAATTGGGTAGAATCATTGGACTGGAACACTGTATGCCCGCAATTTTAATTGGGGCTGGGCATCTGGGCAGTGTGATTGCGGTAAATATTGATTTTCAGGCATATGGATTCTATCTGACAGGCATTTTTGATATTGCGTTAGCGGTTTGCGGACAAGTGCTGGGCGGACTTACGATACAGCATATGACGCAGCTGCCAACATTCTGTGAGCAGGTGCATCCGGCTGCTGCGGTGCTTTGTATTCCGGAGTATGCTGCACAGGCAGTGGCAGAGAATTTGGTGACGATGGGCGTCAATGGATTTTGGAACTTCAGTCACTGTGATTTAGAAGTCGATCGTTCCCGGATACGGGTGGAAAATGTGCATCTGGGGGATAGCCTGATGGCATTGTCCTATTGGCTGCATCAGAACACAACAGAAGAATAAGAAAAAGGCTGTCAGTGCATTGCTGGCAGCTTTTTTTGACAAAAATGAAATTTTATGGAGACAAGACCGTTTTTTGTCCGGAAAATTTATACGAATTTGTAAAAATAGCACATTTTTGCTGGTTGAATTTTGTAGAGAATTACAAAAAAAGAAAAAACGGTTGACATTTCCAGATATAAGTGGTAAAATAAAGAAAATCAAGTGGAAGGAAGTGGATAAGATGCGTTGTGCAAGATGGACATTGGTAAATATATACAACGGGGGGGGGTATAATTGCCTCTCTTTGTACGAATTGCACAAAGCGGAAATCTGCTTGATAGGAGAAGGACAGGTATCGTTATGCAAAAAGGGCGTATCATGCCTGTTTTTTACCATTTGATTATGGGAAATGGAGGAAAATAGAATGAGAATTAAGAAAATGTTAGCAGTTCTGGCAGCAATCAGCATGCTGGCAAGCATGGGCATTTCGGCAGCCGCAGAGGACGAGACGGCGGCTACCACAACCGTGACCGCAGCGGAAGAAGCGGCGACAATGGCTGCAACGGAAGCAACAACTTTGACGGAAGCCGAAATCACAACCAGCACAGAGGAAACCACCGCAGAAACCACGGCTGACAGTGAAACGGAAACAACGGTTGCAACGGAAGAGAATGAGACGGTCAAGTACACTGTGACGGTAATAGATAGTGCTGATTTTACCTTAAATGGGTTTCTGTTTCAAGTAGATTTGGTTAGTTCAGATTTAGGCTACACTTTAGATGTTAGCAAAATTGAAGATGGAGCACTTGTTAAGACAAACCTATCTTCTGTTCTGTTAGTTTTTGATAATACATTAACATCCGCTTCAAGTCGTTTCTCCGTAAGTGGAGATGTTTTGACGATTCATGAATATGAGGGCGATGTGTCTTATCAGTATGTGAACGGTCAGTTTGTAAAGAAGGGTGAAACGCCGGATGAACCGGATACACCAGATGAAACTGTGACAGAGGAAATGCTGTATCAGATTTTCGAAGAATATGTAGCAGAGAAGAAAGTGGAATATGAATACACTGGCGATATTAGTTCTTTCCTTTATGTTCCAGAAAAGCAGCTTGCATATGGTGTATATGGTTGGAGTGGGTCTCAATCTTCTGATATAATGTGCATAATTACAAAAGACAGTGTTGTAGAACAAGAACGTAGTGATGTGTTCCATAGTAGCGTTTTGGAATCTTATTATTTTACATGCAATGGTATTCCATTCGTTGCCACACTTGTGAATCTTTATTCAAACGGCGGTGATTTGTTTGCTGTAAAAGTTTATAATATGGAAAGTGGTACACCTGTAGAAACAAATCTAACAGGAATTAAAGTTGGAAATGTGATTGAACCTCATGGTTATCCTGTAACGGATCCTGAGTCACCAAAAGAACTTTCTGCTTATTTTTCTGTTGCTGATAGTAATACTATTAAATTAAATGGTATTACATATGTGTATGATGCTGCAAGTAAAAAATTTGTAGAAAAAGATTCTCCTGTTCAGCCAACCGTACTGGAGATTCATGAAAATGATTCCATGACGGTAACTGGTACGCTGTCCTATGAATGGGATCAGATCAATGAGAACAACAATTACAAGCACGCCATTCTGACATTGGATACACCGATTACAGTAAAGTACATGGATGGAGAATGGGCTGGCAAGACAGAAACCATTGATTCCGTACAAATTGTTATAGAGGATGAACTGGCAGAAGGCACTCGCCTGAAGGTAACTGGCAATGTGATGTATGCTCACACCGGACATCATCTTCGCAATATTGTTCTAATGGATTGCAGCTATAAAGTACTTGGTAAGAACGAAGGAAAGACCGATTCTGGCAGCACTTCCAAACCTTCCACCAACAATACCACAGGCACCCCGAAGACCGGCGATGTTGCCACACTTCCGGCGGTTGCCCTCGGTTTGACGATGACGGCAGCAGGTGTTGCTGCGATCATCTATAAGAAGAGAAAGTAAGTTCTCTTCTCTCTCCCTTTTGGGATTCCATGGGAATCCATTTCATGATATAACTTGTGCCCGGACATGGCTGTCACTTATAACATGTCCGGGCACGCTTTTATGCCTGTTTTCCAAAAAACCCGCCGCAGTTTCGATACGCTGCGGCGGGTTTGTGATTTCTGTTCTCCTGTCAGGATTGCTTTTTCTTTGTCGTTGTAACGGTCGCTGTGGCAACTGTCACATTGGCAGTCGGTACAGCCGTGGTGGTTGCTTCTACGGTGGCTGCATCTATTTTTTCGCCTTTGACATAAACCTTGTTGGTATAGTCTCCCACTGCCCAGACACGATCCCACTTTTCACAGGAAATCGTTGGTGTGTAGCTAAAGGAAACCGTTTCGCCTTCCATCTGCGGAGCACCCAGCAGGTTGACCGTTACCGTCAAATCCGCAGCAGACAGCTGTTCAATCTGGTTCTTCGGTCCAATCATCGTAACTGTCAGCTGACCCGTATCAACCGTCATATTATAAGTTGTGGGGGCATTCATAATGCTGATATCTGTCACAACAAATTCTTTCTCCACCAGATTGGAGGAATCCAATGACAGATTCACAGAGGTGATACCGGAGAGATTCTCATAGTTTTCTGGAATCTCCAGGGTATAGTCCTTGGAGAAATTGAGACCGATGTCAGAGAGGGAAAGTTGTCCAATGCTGAATGCGGTTTCTGCATCCAGATTGGCATCCGGTGCCGCCAGCGTAATATGGTCAGCCGATTGCTTCAGAATGCTCCGTAAATACGTTTCATCGAAGGTTGTCGGTACATTTCGCAGCTGATATGTAATATCCAGCTCCTGTGTATACTGAACTGGAATTTCTATCGCATAGTTGGAAAGGGTATAATCTAAATGGGAGCTTTGTACTGGTGTATCATTTTCGTCTCGAAATTCCAACAGGTCTGTGGTTAGAATGGTGGTTGCGGAAAGCTCTCGCTCTTTTGGAATCACGGCTGCCGCATAGCTGATTCGATTTAGAATGGTTTCCGGTCCGCTGACCTCTACCTCGTTCGGTGTGACATTGACTTCGTCTGTATTGATAATGCAGTTATCGGTACTGGTAACCTTGCTGATATCATCTTGAATGGGATATTTTTTGGTGACGATCTTATCAAACCGTACATTGACCGACTTCGGGGAAATAGATTTTACGGTGAATTGCGTGCCATCCTTGCTGGAAACACTGATTTCCAGTGTTTTCACACCCGAAGAGGTCACGTTTTCTACCACTGGCGTTGCTGTCATATCATTTGCATCCAGGTTACCGATTTGTGATCGGTTGCCTTCAATCTGCACCGTAACTTCCTCCACATTGTAATCAATCACACTGTAGCCGTTTAGCTCTGCCGCTGTTCCGGTGATGTCAACCGTCAGCGGAATATGCGAAATGGTACGGGGGGTCGTAGGATACAAACTAATGGAAATGGCGAACCATAGAAAAATGGCAGTGATGACGGAAAAAATCATCGTTCCCATTTTGGTGTTAAATAAGTACGAGAATAGGTGAAACCGTTTTTTTTCTGGATTTTTTGCTGTTTTCATGGCTTCTCCTTCTCCTTTTTTGACTTGATAAACGGAATTTTACGGGCAGCCTTGCGGATAGCAGAATCCGTATCCGTCTGAATCAGCCGTTCTGTCAGCAGCTTATTCAGTTGTTCCCGTGTAAAGCCGCTCTTGAGTAGACCGTTTTCTGCTACCGAAATGGAACCTGTTTCTTCTGAGACTGCAATTACAATGGCATCTGAATTTTCACTCATGCCAATGGCAGCACGGTGACGGGAACCGAGCTTTTTGTTAATCAGTTCTTCTTTCTGCGGTTTTGGCAGAAAGCAGGCGGCTGCTAAAATCATGCCATCCCGCATAATGACGGCTCCGTCATGCAGCGGTGTTTTTGGATAAAAGATATTGCCGAAGAGCTCCTTGCTGGGGGTGGCATTGAGTATCGTGCCATTATCGATTTGTTCCCCCAGACGGGTTTGCCGTTCTACTACAATCAGTGCCCCCGTGGAAGTTGCCGATAGTTCCACACAGGCATCACAAATGGCTTCAATGGCGTTTCCCCAGACGGCAGCATCACCGGTTGGCGTGGAGAGTCCAAGTGACAAGCCCCATTTGCTATTTCCGGCTTTTTCCAATGCACGGCGAAGTTCCGGCTGAAACATGATCATTAGTGCAATCAGACCGACGCTGAATGCCTGCTCTATCAGGTAGGGAACTACCTTCATTTGCATAAATTTTGTAATAAGATAGGCAATGAACAACAGTGCAATGCCTTTCATTAGTTGTCCGGCACGGGTTTCCCGTACCAACTTGATGACCCAGTACACCAAATAAGAAAGTACCAGAATATCAAAAATATCCACCCATTCTGTGGTTTTTAGAATACTGAACAGGCTGTTCAATGCATCCTTACACCATGTCACCAACTCTGTCCATCTCACCTGTTTGTTGTCACACCCTTCTTTTCTCACCGCTTGCGATACAGTGAGCCGCTGTTTTTTGCAGCCAAAGATGCAATTTGCATTGGCAATTGCTTTTGCGGTACAATTTATTTTTCTCTTTCTATTGTAACAAGCTTCCGGCAGAATTGCAATAGCTTTCACAAAATTTTCATACAAATTGCGTTTGTATCCCAGCAAGATGGCAGTAGGATTTGTCATGACAGGTCAATTTTGTTTGGGCAGGAAGAAACGGATTGGTGGATGCATGCTGCAAAACATAAGGGGCTGTTCGCCCCTTAATGGTTACACGTCTGGTTTCCCTTTTATGATGTGGTAATGGCACGAATGGCATTTCCCAGTGCAGCCACTTCCGGCAGTGTATTGAAAATGGATGGTGCAAATCGAACTGTTCCGCCGTCCATTGTGCCGATAGAACGATGTGCCAATGGTGCACAGTGCAGACCAGCCCGAAGGCAAAAGCCTTTTTGATCCAATGCTTCTGCAAGCGTTTCTGCTGGAAATCCATCCGCATTAAAGGAGATGATGGGTGCATAGTTGACATTTGGCTGTCGGTAGACGGTTATTTGCGGCATGGTTTGCAGCATGGAAAGCAATTTTTCACAGCAGGCGGTTTCATGTCGAAAAATTCGGTTGACAGTTTTTTGCCGTACAAAGGCAATGCCGGCACGCAGAGACAGAATACCGGCAATGTTCAATGTACCACATTCCAAGCGATCCGGCAGAAAATCTGGCATTTCCAGTTTGGCAGAAAGACTTCCGGTACCGCCATATAGCAGCGGTTTGATGGGAAATTTGGTATCCGTCAATAACAAGCCTGTGCCAGTTGCACCATATAGCCCCTTATGGCCAGCGGTACAAAGAATATTCATGCCATCTGAGAGCTGAACTGGTAGGGTGCCACAAGCTTGTGCACCATCCGCAATCATACAAATGTCGTTTGCCTGGCAAAGTGCTGCGATTTCTCGATAAGGTAAAATCTGCCCTGTGACATTGCTGGCAAGTGTGCAGATAATCGCTTTGGTATCCGGGCGAATTCGTTCCTGAAACGCTGCGACAGTTTCAGCATCGTTGGCGGAGACCGGTGCAATGCTGCATCGAATCCCTTGTTCCCGAACCATTGCAGCAACAGGACGCAAGACAGCGTTGTGTTCCAGACTGCTGATAATTACGTGGTCATTCGGCTGCAAAATGCCCTGAATTGCAAGATTCAGTGCATGGGTGCAGTTTAAACAGAAGATGGTGTTTTCCGGTTTGCCGCCAAAAAAAGCAGCCGCTTCTTCTCTGGCAGCAAAGACCTGTTCAGAGGTTTTGGTCGTCAGCTGATGACCGCCTCGTCCGGCATTGCCGCCGTATTCCAGCAACGCACGTTCCATTGCCAGCCGTACAGAGCGTGGCTTTGGAAATGTGGTCGCAGCATTATCAAAGTTGATCAAAATGCATCACGCACATTCCGCAGAGACAAATAGGGAATGCCGTTTTCTTCCAGCAAAGCAGCAATTTGTTTGCAGTCGCCTTTGACTTGCAGCAGATAGCTGCATCCCTCCGGGGTTGGGTTTATTTGTCGCTGTACCTTGCTGGGATAGCCGTAGCGGCGTAGGATTGCCTGTGCTTTTCGAGCCTGCGTATCAGACGATACCCCCACTTGACATTCCAACATCGTTCTCTCCCCCTTTCTTTTTTGGATACTACTATTTTATGCAGGGGGAAGAAAAAAAGTGCGGAAAGAAAATATGTACTATATATAATCTCCTTTGAGAATGGCTTTCTGTGATGCAAAAAGCATTCTGCTTGACCTTCCTTTCTGCTCGTGCTATACTAATAGTATGATATTTTTGTATGTGGTTGCAGTACCATGCAGAAAAGAAAACAGAAAGGACATCTATTATGGAAATCATACAGGACACCTCCGGCATTTTGGTTTGTGCCGGAAATGCTACCCGAATGCAGGGGAAAAATAAAATTCTGCTGCCGCTTGGACACACCAATGTGATCGGTATGTCCATGCTGGCAATGGAGCAGTGTGAACGGATTGCGGAGTTTGTTGTGGTTGCAAGACCGTCCGATCAGGATGCCATCCGGCAAACGATTGCGGATTTGCAGCTGAAAAAATGCAGTGCCATCGTCAGTGGCGGTGCAACCCGGCAGGAAAGTGTAATCAATGGCATTCGGGCAGCGGCAAAGGAAACCAAGTTGTTTGCCATTCATGATGGTGCAAGACCGCTGGTCAAGCCGGAACAAATTGCAGCGGTCATTCGGGATGCTGCCGTATTCGGTGGAGCAACGCTTGGCGTACCAGTGAAAGATACCATCAAAGTTGTCAATGATGGATTGATTGTGGACACGCCATATCGTCCGCACTTGTATATTACGCAGACCCCCCAGGTGTTTCAGAAGCGTATTTACTTTGAGGCACTGGATTTTGCACTGGAACATCAGTTGGATTTTACGGACGACTGTCAGCTTGCAGAGGCAATTGGATGCAAGGTCTATATGACAATCGGGGATTATACCAATATAAAAATTACCACACCAGAGGATATCTTGATTGCACAGATGCTGTTGGAAAAGAGAACGGAGGAAAAGGTATGAGTCAATTGAGAATCGGACATGGATACGATGTACACCGCCTTGTGCCAGAACGGAAGCTGATGCTGGGTGGGGTAGAAATTCCCTTTGCACTGGGTTTATTGGGGCATTCTGATGCAGATGTCCTACTGCACGCTGTTGCAGATGCATTGCTTGGTGCACTGGCATTGGGTGACATCGGCAAACATTTTCCCGACAACGATCCGCAGTATGCCGGAGCAGACAGCATGGTATTACTGCGGCACGTGGTGGAACGGATACAGAAAGAGGGATACCAGGTCGGGAATCTGGATGCAACAATTTTGTGTCAGAAACCGAAGCTGGCGAATTATATTTTACCAATGCGGGAGAACATTGCCGCCTGCTGCGGGGTTGCCGTTTCGGCAGTTAGTGTGAAGGCGACGACCGAAGAGAAGCTTGGATTTACGGGAGCAGGACAGGGAATCGCTGTACATGCAGTGGCATTATTGGAACAGATTCACTAAAAAGATAAAAAAACACTTGACATTTTTATAAAAATCGGCTACAATATTCCTATAAAGGAACGATTGCAGAAAATGCGGATTTCCCACTTTTCTACAGCACAACACGAAAGGAAGGGTTTTATGCAGTTCAAACCTGTTAAAAATTACAAACCACCGACCTATCTTGCAAAAGCAGCAGCGTTGCTTGCGATTACTGGTACATTAAGTGGTTGTGCAGATTTTCCAGTGAAACCTGTCAATCCACAGGGAACGGAAGATGTGCAATTGGCAGGGGAAACGGTTGTATCAGAGACAGAACCAACAACGGAACTTTTGTTGGATGGAGATGTTGTGATTGTAGAGGAAACGCTGCCGACAACAGAACTGCCCTTGGAGGAAGGTCTGGAAGGCTGGTAAAATATCGGATTCAGCGTTTATTTGCAAATGAAAAAATATGCAGCTGTTAGGGGCGGCTGCCTATTTCTGTTCTCTTTATGAAAAAAATAAAAGAAACAAAGGATGTTGTCTTATGCAACTAAAACCAGTGAAAGACTACAAATTACCTGCGTATCTCGCAAAAACGGCGGCTCTGCTTGCAGTAACCGGTATGCTGGGAGGATGCGGGGAACTACCTGTAAAACCAGTGAATCCGCCGCAGCCAGGTACCACCACTACGGTAACCACCGAAGCCACCGTTGCTACCACCACTGCACTGGAGGGCGAAGCAACCATTCCACAGGATACTACCACATCCACTACTACGATGACTATGCTGGAAGGCACTTATACCGTTCCGCAGGGGACTACCACATCCACCACCACCACGACTGTGTTA
>DYCW01000088.1 GCA_019417865.1 Ruminococcus sp.
CTTCATCAATCTGCTCCAATTTGATAAATGGAATTTCTACACTCTGCCGGGAAGTTAAATGCACATGACCTTCCCCGAACTTCTCAGCAACTTCTGCAATTTTTGCAAGCTGTGCAGCACTCAAGTTACCGCCAACCACACGCAGTCGCAAAGAAAAATGGTTCTTCTGCTTCTGCCGCATAAATCCGCCCTTTTTTAGGGTTGCATAATCCACTGCCATTGCCTGTTCACTCCTTGCTCTTATCAATTGCCTGTGCAAAGTCTGCAATCAGGTCATCAATATCTTCAATCCCAACACTCACCCGAATGGTATCATCATATACGCCAGCACTCAACTTCTGCTGTTCAGAACTATGTGTGTAAATGGTACTTGCCGGATGAATCACCAGCGTTCTGACATCGCCGATATTCGTTGCATTTACTGCAAACTGTAAATTGTTGATGAGCCGAAAGGCGTTTTCCTTACTGCCAGCCCTGACTGTCAAAATCGCACCGCCCTTGCCCCTGAACTGACTTTGTACCAAATCATAATAAGGGCTGCTCTGCAATGCCGGATAGTTGACAACAACATCTTTTCGACTCTCCAAATATTCCGCCAGCTGCTTGGCATTGCTGCAAATGCGTTCCATCCGCAAGCCCAGTGTTTCCAGACCTACGGTATTCATAAAAGCATTCATGGGTGCAAGACAACTGCCAAAGTTTCGCCAAATACCGTTCCGCAGTTTTGCCAGATAGGCAAACTTGCCGTATTTTTTATATTCTGCAAAGCCACGATACCGTTCCGGATTCCACTGAAAATTACCACTATCAATGATGACACCGCTGATGGAATTTCCACCGCCGTTGATATACTTGGAAGAAGAGTGTACTACAATGTCTGCACCATAATCAAACGAATGCAGCAAATATGGTGTCGCCGTTGTACTGTCGATGATCAGGGGCACTCCATGACTATGCACCAATGCAGAAACTTTTTTTAAGTCTACCACATCCAACTTCGGATTGCCGATCAATTCCGTAAAGACCACTTTTGTTTTCTCATTCAGCAGCGGTGCAACTGCCTCCACGGTAACACTTTCTACAAAACGAGTCGTAATGCCAAACGCCTTCAAGTCACCGAACAGGTCAATGGTACCGCCAAACAAACCTGAACCAGCAATCACCTCATCGCCCGCTTCCAAAATATTCAGCAGTGCCATTGCAACCGCTGCCATACCGGAGGAACAAGCTACCGCTCCGATGCCATTTTCCATGGAAGCGACACGCTTTTCAAATGCATCCACTGTCGGATTGCTGATTCTGGTATAAGCAAATCCGGCTGCTTTATTGTTAAATATTTTTTCCAGTTGCTCTGCAGACGACTGTGCAAAAGCACTTACCTGATAAATCGGTGTTATAGTTGCACCGTTTTGGGGATTGCTATCGAACTGTCGATGCAACAATGCGGTATTAAACTCCATCGTATCACGCTCCAAGTGATTTATTCTTCTATCCTTATAACCAAATCTACATCAATCTATTAAATATAATACATAGGACCTTCTATAGCAGTAAGAACCGACCGATACTGTTCTATCAGATCGAAAAGGGTAATGTTATCACAAAATTTTCTGAGATAGGATGTCATTGGATTCCATAGATAATGATTTACAATTCCTTTTAATACTGCATCGTCTGCCTCTTCATAAAAGTCGACATCCGCCAGAACAGTCACATCTAAAGCATCAATGACAGTCCGCAAAGTAATCTGTTCTGCTGGTTTTGTAATAACATAGCCGCCTTTAAAACCTTTCAAACTTCTCACTAAATTTGCTTGTCGCAACACTATCAGAATTTGTTCCAAGTACTTAATAGAAAGATTTTGCCGTTTGGAAATGCTGCTGACCGTAACTGGCTTTCCCTCTTCTGCATACAGTGCGATATCCATCAATGCAAGAATACCACACTCAACCTTCGTGGAAACTTTGATAAGACAGCACATCCTTTCTATCTAACATACTAACATATTAAAAATCCCTTTTGATACCGTTCCCGTTTCTATCCTGCTTATTCAGAAAACAATGTGGTGGAGTAATACCGATCACCGCTGTCTGGCAACAAAGCAACAATGGTCTTACCTTTGCTTTCTGGACGCTTTGCCAATTTCAATGCCGCATATAAAGCAGCACCAGAGGAAATGCCAACTAGAACACCTTCCTGTTTTGCGATCTCCTTGGCAGATGCAAATGCATCTTCATTCTTGACTTTGATGATTTCATCATAAACAGCTGTATTCAAGGTATTCGGAACAAATCCGGCACCAATGCCTTGGATTTTATGCGGTCCCGGTTTCTCTCCAGACAACACCGCAGAAGTCTCCGGCTCTACTGCTATAACTTTCACATTTGGATTTTTGGATTTGAGATATTCCCCAACACCAGTAATCGTACCACCGGTTCCGACGCCAGCAACAAAGTAATCCACTTTGCCGTCCGTGTCGTTCCAGATTTCGGGTCCAGTCGTTTTACGGTGTGCTTCTGGATTGGCCGGATTTTCAAACTGTCCTGGAATAAAGCTCTTTGGAATTTCTTCGGAAAGCTCCTTTGCCTTAGCAATTGCTCCCTTCATGCCTTTGGCACCTTCGGTCAATACAATTTCTGCACCGTATGCTTTCAAAATATTTCTCCGCTCGACACTCATTGTTTCTGGCATGGTCAAAATGACCCGATACCCCTTTGCTGCTGCAATGGCAGCCAGACCGATGCCTGTATTACCGGAAGTCGGTTCAATAATCACAGAATCTGGCTGCAGCAATCCCTTCTGTTCTGCATCTTCCAGCATGGATTTGGCAATCCGATCTTTTACACTGCCTGCCGGATTCAGATATTCCAGCTTTACCAACAGAGAAGCTTGCAAAGCATGTGCCTGCTCCAGATTTATGGTTTCCACCAACGGTGTGTTACCAATCAATTCAATAGTGCCTTTATAAATATTTGCCATGGTGATGCCCTCCATATTATATAATTATCATAATGATCTACTTGATATTCTGCCTTTTCAATTTTAAATGACAACAGAATTTTCTTGCAGCGACTGATTTTCCAGCAAATATGCTTTATCCCCTACCGTTACAAAAATTCGATACAGGAATACATCTACAGTTTCTCCAACAAAAATCCGGTTTTCCTCCAAATCTCTCTTTGCCAATAGAACTGTGTCATTCACCCTTACCCGTAGTTCCATCTTATCGCCACGGAAAGAAACATGTTCCACAACACCCTCTGAAGCAGAACTTCTATACTTTTGTACTTCATTTTTCTTGGTGATTTTGACAAATTCCGGTCGAACGATTGCTCTCTCTGCTCCTGCAATTTGTTCAAACGTATGAAATGCCTGATAATCCTTTACAATAGAAGTTTGCCCAAAAAAAGAAGCCGTAAACGCTGTCTGCGGGTTTTGATAGACATCCAGCGGCGTACCCATCTGCTCTACTCTGCCCTTATTCGTAATGATGATTTCATCTGCTACCTCAATGGCTTCATCCTGGTCATGTGTGACAAAAATACTGGTGACTCCAAGCTGTTCAATCATATCTTTCAACCAGCTTCGCAGCTCTTGACGCACTTTTGCATCAATCGCCGCAAATGGTTCATCCAGTAACAGCAGCTGTGGGTTGGGGGCAAGTGCTCGAGCAAATGCTACTCTCTGCCGCTGTCCGCCGGAAAGCTGACTGGGATACCGCTTATCCAGTCCTTTCAACCCAATCAACTCTATCAACTCTTTAACACGTTTGTCAATTGTCTTCTTATCTGCTTTTTGTACCTTCAATCCAAATGCAATATTTTCATAAACCGTCATATAACGAAACAGTGCATAATTCTGAAAGACAAATCCAATGCCACGCTTGCTCGCCGGAACATCATTCACAACCTTCCCGTCAATGACAATTTCTCCGCTGTCCGGCTGTTCCAAACCTGCAATCATTCGCAGAATCGTTGTTTTTCCGCTGCCACTCGGTCCAAGCAAACCAATCAATTTTCCTTTTTCAATGCCGAAACTCACATGATCAGATGCTTTATAATTGTTAAAATGCTTGTTAATGTCCTTTAGTTCTACGTACATGTTACTGTTCCTTCTTCCCTCTGTATTCAATCACGCTTCGGATCACCAAAATAATAACTGCCATGATCACCAAAATAGAGGAGACTGCAAACGCTGGTACATACTGAAATTCATTAAACAGAATTTCCACATGCAGCGGCTAGGTATTGGTCTTTCCTCTCAAGTGTCCGGATAAGACGGAAACAGCACCAAACTCTCCCATGGCTCTTGCTGCACAGAGCACAATCCCATAAAGAAATGCCCATTTGATATGCGGAAATGTAATCCGTCGAAAAATGGTCAGACCATTTGCTCCCATCAAAGCGGCTGCTTCCTCTTCGTCTGTCCCCTGTGCTTCCAAAACAGGAATCAACTCTCTGGAGATAAACGGAAAGGTTACAAAAATCGTCGCAAGTACAATTCCAGGTACTGCAAAGACCACTTGAATCCCCAGTTCCTGCAAATACGGATACAAGAAACTCTGTCTGCCAAATGTGAGAACGAAAATCAAACCGGCAATGACCGGTGAAATGGTAACCGGCACATCAATCAAAGTTGTCAGCACTTTTTTGCCTTTAAAATGAAACTTTGTCACTGCCCAAGCTGCAAATGCACCAAAAATCGTATTGATCAGTACAGCACAAATCGTGGATTCCAATGTCAATATGACAGCCTTAATGGTGTATTCATCTGCCACGGCTTTGAGATAAGTTTCCCAACCGCTTCGCAGTGCCTCAGAAAGCACAGTAATCAGCGGCAGCAACAGCATCACTACAAGAAATAGTACACTTATGCCAATCAAGAGGTATTTTACAACTTTAGACCCTATGGTTTCCTCATGCATGATCAGGAACCTCCTTTAAGCTTTTTTGCACTTCTCGCTTGTATGAGATTGCTGAGAAACAATATCAAAAAAGCGATGATCAACATCACCAATGCAATCGCAGTTGCACTAGCGTAGTCGTATTCCTGTAGCTCTGACATAATAATCAGAGGGGTAATTTCTGTTTCATACGGTTGATTTCCGGCAATAAAAACAACACTGCCATATTCTCCAAGACAACGTCCGAACGCCAAACCAAAACCAGTGAAAACCGCTGGGCGAATTTCCGGGAAAATCACCTTCCAAAAAATTTTAACACGACTTGCCCCTAGCACGCCGGCAGCTTCTTCATAGGACGGATCCAATTTTTCCAAAACAGGCTGTACGGTACGAACAACAAACGGAATGCCGATAAAGACCAATGCCACAGTAATTCCCACTCTGGTATAGGCAATTTGAATGCCAAACTTTGCAAAGAACTTACCAATCAAACCAGTATTCGCAGTTAAAGCAGTAAGTGCAATACCGGCAACCGCTGTTGGAAGGGCAAAAGGCAATTCAATCATACCGTCCAAAATTCGTTTTAGCGGAAATCGGTACCGTACCAACACCCAAGCCAGGATGACGCCCATCACAGCATTGATAACAGATGCAATCAATGCTGTCAAAAGGCTGACTCGAAAGCTTGCCAGTACACGTGGACGTGTAATCGTTTCTACAATTTCTGAAAAACGCATCTGTGCCGTGAAAACCACAAGGGAGGCCAAGGGAATTAAGACGACGATACTCAAAATCGTCAGTGTTACACCCATGGAAATTCCAAACCCCGGAATTACTCTTTTGCTCTTCTGTTTCATAATGACTCCCTACTTTTTATTTCTCATAAATCTGATCAAAAATGCCGCCATCTGCAAAATGTTTCTTTTGTGCTTCATCCCATCCGCCAAAATCCTGAATGGTAACCAAGTTGATGTCCAAATCAAACACATCCGCATATTCTTCCAAAATAGTTTCATTTGACGAGCGATAATAATTGTCCCCTGCAATTCGCTGTGCTTCATCCGAATAGAGATATTGCAAATATTCTGTTGCAACCTCTCTGGTGCCTCTCTTATCTACAACAGCATCTACCACTGCTACAGACGGCTGTGCCAAAATACTAATGCTTGGTGTGACAATTTCATAATCATCCGGATAATCCTTCATGGAGAGATAAGCCTCATTCTCCCATGCCAGCAGCACATCACCCTGCCCGTTCTCCACAAAGGTGGTGGTGGCACCTCTCGCACCAGAGTCCAATACCAGAACGTTCTGGTAAAGCTTTTTTATAAAGTCTTCAATTTTTGCTTCATCGTCTCCATATGCTTGCTGTGCATATGCCCAGGCAGCCAGGTAATTCCATCTTGCACCGCCGGAAGTCTTTGGATTCGGCGTAATGACACCAACACCGTCCTGCACTATATCATCCCAATCCTGAATATTCTTTGGATTGCCTTTCCGCACCAAAAATACAATCGTAGAGGTATAGGGTGCACTGTCATCATCGAATTCGGAAATCCATCCATCTTCAATCAATCCAGCGTCCTGAACGGCATCCACATCATATTCCAGTGCCAATGTTACCACATCTGCCTCCAAGCCATTGGCAACCTCCAATGCCTGTTTGCCAGAGCCGCCATGTGACTGTGTAATTGTCACATCCTGCCCCGTTTTCTCTTTCCAATGTGCTGCAAAAATGTCATTGTATGCAGCATATAACTCTCTGGTCGGGTCATAAGATACATTTGTAATCTGTATGGTTCCATCCTCATTTGCAGAATTGCCGCACCCAGTTGCCACCGATGCTGTCAAAACAGCTGCCAATACAATGCCGATTCCCTTTTTTACATTCCAATGTTTCATATAAATACCTTCTTTCTGATAGTTGTATTATTTCATCTTATGCTCCATTATAGGGGATAACATCGTATCATTCCTCCGGCTACGCCAAACCATAAACCACGCATTTCTGCAAACCTCCTCACACCTCTTTAATTCATACTATTCCGATGTGTTTTGTATATTAGCTATTATACACCCATTTTTATCCGTTGTCAATTGTTTTTTTGCTTTTCTACAAAACATATAACAAGGCTCTATTTTTTATATGATTTATATGCAAATCGCACAAAAAAGAATGATTTCTTTCCGAAAATCAATTCTATTTACCATAAAAATCCATTTAAGTGCAGAAAGAATCATGCAAAAACAGCATGATGTTATGGAGCACCGGATTCCCTGTTTCTACCAAAATAAAAAAGACGTCAGCTTCTTTATAAACTGAACGTCTTTTCTAATATAATTGCAGTGATCTGCTGTTGTGCTTTGCAGTGCAGCTTTACTAACTATGGTCTTTTTCATATTATATGCTACGGGAACAAAATGATGAAAACCAGAACAACGTGCAAAAATCCAATAGGAAAATCATTTCTATCTTGTTTTCTCAGACAAAATTGCATCTGCTTCCTGTTGTGTCAATTTCTGATTAGAAATCATACAATCCAACACCTGCTGCATTCGTTGCTTTGCCAAATCTGAATGTGCATCTAGTGCATATGCAGTGGGGGCATTTGGCAAGCCTGCAAGCATGATGGCTTCATAATCACTTAATTCTTCTGGTGCAACTTGAAAATAACCTTGTGCGGCTTCGTAAATCCCATAATATCCGCTGCCAAAATAAATGGTATTTACATACAGAGCAAAAATCTCCTCTTTCTCACACGTTTTTTCCCACGCTTTTGCAGTAAAAATTTCTGCAAATTTTCTTTCCAATGTCTTTTCCTGTGTAAAATACTGATTCTTAGCAAGCTGTTGCGTAATCGTACTGCCGCCCTCTGCAAAAGAAAACGTCCGCAAATCGTTCCATAATGCCCTTACAATAGCAATGCCGTCTACACCAGAATGGGAGAAAAATCGGTGGTCTTCTACAGAAATCACAGCATCTATATAAATCTGCGGCAATTCCTCATAACGCACATAGTGTTCCTGTTGTTGGATGGTCGCCGTCTGTTCTGCAATGGTTGTTTCTGTCACTGCATTCTGATACATTCGATAACCTTTTACGCTGTACCAGATACCACACACCAAAAGGAACAGAAACAGCAATGTGAAAAAATAACGAACTCCCTTCCAAATAACCCGCTTCCCCTGTTGCATTTGTAACTGCTCCTTTCAGTTATAATTTCTATTGTTCTATGTAACTGCTTTGCAATGTCACTGTACCCGTAAAGTCGGCATAATCCACCACAAGATAACAGTCGCCGCCGTTGCTGTGAACGGTTCCAGAAAAGGTGCCATCTGCATCTGGCGTGAAATATTGTTTTTCCTCACTTCCATTTAATACATAAATCTCAATAATACCATTTTGTGCACCGACTGTACCAGTAATAGACAAATCTCTGGATTCGATTGAACAACCACCAAATACCACATCTTTTGCCCTTGTTTTCTTGCAGGTTGCTGTATAGGTACCAGTATACGCATCTTCACCATCTTCCCGTGTGCCCCGCAGTAGAAAGCTATCTGTCCGCTGAAAATCACCCAAACTGGAAATTGTCTTTTCATAAGCAGAGAGCAGCATATCCTTTCCATCTGCACAACCCGCACAGCATAGCAAACTACTACAGAGCAGCAGCAAGGAAATCCATCTCCTGTTCATCTATTTTTACCTCCGCTTTTTTCGTTCCCATATCCGAAACAGCCAATCCATGCCATTCCAAATTACAGTCGCCAGCAAAATCAAAATTCCAATTGGGATCGCCAACACTGCCAGCAATGCCATACCCGTTACCATGACAAGTTTTTCTTTCATCCCTTATTTCACCAGCTGATAATAACTGTGCGATGTGAGTTTATACATCAATGCATACAGTACCGCAAAAATCAAAAAGCTGACAATGGTAATTCCAATCAACAGTGGTGTATTTGTCAAACCGAATAGAATTAACAACCGCCGTACCAACGGAAAAGCAAATGCAGTATGCACACCTGCTGCCAGCAGCGGTGCTGCAAAAACTGTCAGTATCTGCGAATTGATGCTCTTTTTGATTTCTTGTTTTGTCATGCCAACTTTCTGCATAATCTCAAATCGGCCGGCATCTTCATAACCCTCTGAAATCTGTTTATAGTACATAATCAAAACCGTACCAAAAAGGAAAACAATACTCAACAAAATACCAAGGAATAACAAACCACCATACAAAGCATAGAAACTAGAACGCTGTTCCTCTAAGCTACGGCACGAATAGCCATGAAGATACACACCATTGTCAACGGCTGTGGAAAAACGATTTTCAATTTCTTTTTTCACTGCGATTTCGGTATCTGCATCTGCCTCTATATTAAAGGAATACTGATATTGTAACACAGAGGCAGCCGTTCCATATGTCTCTTTCTGCATGTTATAAATTTCCTGCAACACGGCATCATCTCGTACAACAAGATACATCGTTGCGGATACCGATGCGACGGCAATCCCATCTTCCATAAAGTTACCCACCTGTTTTTTAATATGCAGCGGTGTCATCTCTCCCAGTTGAATGGTATCATAATCATATGGTTTTCGGAACATGTGTATCAGGATTTCCCCGTCTGCCAAAGTTTCCGATGCACCAGCCAAACGGTTGTATTCGTCCAGTGTAAAAACGCCCATCATCAATACCTTATCATAATCAATGTAAGCACTATCATTATCCTCTAACTTCATGAGAACATGATCCCCATCCAGCAAACCAGAAACACTGAGCATGGTACATTGCTGTTCCTTTTCAGCAGTCAGCTGCTTTTCCTGTAGCACATCGGAAATGATTTGCTGCATGGCATGAATATCGGACGAAGCCTCTACGGTGATTTCAATATCCCGTGGATAACGAGTGCGAAGGCTCTCCTCTGAGCCAACATACAAACAAAGTGAAGAAGAAATCATCACCAGCACCATCGTAGACAAAATACAAATAGAGGCAAGACTCGCACCATTTCGCTTCATCCGATAACTCATAGAAGAAACGGAAACAAAATGCCGCAGCTGATAGTAATAGTGTTTGTTCTTTTGTAGTATTTTAC
>DYCW01000089.1 GCA_019417865.1 Ruminococcus sp.
TCGGAGATGTGTATAAGAGACAGATCTGAGATCGCTCCTTTTAAATTTTTAATGCATTTCTTATCTATAAAATTAAAATTACCAAAAGAAAAAAACAACCTCATTCGCTTACAAAATGCAACGAAACCGGATAATAATCACCCCATGATCTCGGTAAAAGAATCCCCCCCTGCATCAATGCACGACCAGAATAACTGGTTCCGCCTTCCAATCGATACTTACGGTTTGCATCTAACCCACGAAGCGGCACACAATACCGTACCATATTGGCTTCCGTGCGGAAGATCATCCCTTGCACCAACACTTCCTTCTGGTCTTCTGAGACAAATGCCCAAATCGCATAATTGTTCTCCATTGGATTACTCAAACGATAATACTTACCATTATGAATCAACGGACCATACTGCTTGAATTGCTGAATTTGCTGCTGTACCGCTTCTTTTTCTGTATCAGAGAGCAAATTCAAATCCAGCTCATAACCAAAACTGCCTGCCATTGCTGTCACAGCACGGCTTTCCATCGGTGTGATGCGACCTGTTTGATGATTTGGCACTACAGATACATGTGAGCCAACCGTTGAGGTTGGATAGAAGAACGAAGTTCCATACTGAATGATGGTTCTCTCATAGGCATCAGTATCATCACTGCACCAAATCTGTGGACAATAGTACAACATCCCTGCATCAAACCGACCGCCGCCGCCGCTGCATCCTTCAAATAATACATTCGGAAATGCAGAGGTCAAACGTTCCAGCAATGCATAAACACCCAACATATATCGATGCGGCATTTCTCCCTGCCGTTCTGCCGGCAGCAGAGCCGTATACCAATCGCTGATGCTGCGATTCATATCCCATTTAACATAGGAAATATCTGTACTACTTAAAATGTCAGAAATTCTTTCATACAGATAATCCAGCACATCTGGATTGGTCATATCCAGCAGCAATTGATATCGTCCACGCATAGGTTGTCTGCCCGGAATTTTGACTGCCCAATCCGGATGACTTCGATACAAATCGCTGTCTTCCGAAATCATTTCTGGCTCAAACCAGATACCGAACTGCATCCCCAATGCCTTTATCTTGGAAACCAGACGCTTTAGACCGCCTTTTAATTTTTTCTCATTTACATACCAATCACCCAGTCCAGCGTTATCGCTGTCCCGTTTACCGAACCAGCCGTCATCTAGTACTAGCATATCCACACCAAGTCTCGCAGCTTCCTGTGCAATGTGCAGAATTTTTTCTTCATTAAAGTCAAAGTAGGTTGCTTCCCAGTTATTAATCAGAACCGGACGTTCTGCAAACTGATGTTTGCCACGACAAACATGCTCTCGAATGGTTTTATGAAAACGGTGAGAAAGCGTTTCCATACCGCTGTCGCTGTAAGAGAACATCACTTCCGGTGTATCGAAAGTCTCCTGCGGCTTTAACTCCCAACGGAATAAATCTGGATGCAGTCCCATTACCAAACGAGTTTGCCGCATCTGATCATATTCTATTTTCGTCTGGAAACTACCGCTATACAAGAAAGCTGCCCCGATACAGCTGCCGTTTGTCTCTGTGCAGTCCGGTGAACAAAGTAAGACACTCGGATTCTGATGATGACTAGAGGTACCTCTTGTACTAGCACTCTCCTGAATGCCGTTCAGGAGTGGAACTCGTTCCGGTATTCGTTCCATAGCATGCCTGCCATAAAAATGCATCCACTCCCATTTGCCATACGGCAAATCCAGGCAGAAACTGGCTGCCTTTGTCAATTGTACAGGGGTGCTTCCTAAATTGGAAATCGAAACACAACGAGTCAAAATATCCAAATCCGGCAATACACCATATCGCAAAGTCACTTGTACAGCCGTAGCGGTATCCTTGAGTACAATTTCCAATGTTTCCGCCGCTTCTTCTGCAGCGTAGACTGCCGGAAGTCCCTGGATGGCATATTTTCCTTTTTTGACGGTATAGGACTGATAACGTAGATCTAATGCAGTGCTGCCATTTGCATGTGTCACTGCCACTGCTGGAATCCGGTAATCTCCAACCCCTTCGCAGGCATATTCCTGCGGCAATGTATTCAGAGAATACGTTCTCTGGTTTTCCGCTTCGTAAATATTCCCGGAAAATCCAACATCTGGATAATCTAACAGATAGGACATATCGTCTTCCACATTCGCACCATACCAGAGATGCTGCAATACGCCATAGGTATCTGCTTTCATTTGATAGGTAGTATGTTTTGTCTGAATCGTAAACAGCGTTTCTTTTCCCTCTGCAACTTGTATTGCCATAGTAATCCACTCCTTTGTTTTATTCTATCTATATACAATTCGCACCGCATGAAACGTTTTTCGTTTCCACACGATGCGAATCGCTATTACTACATTCTTTTATCGAATTTCAAATGCATACGTAGAAAGATTGGCATCCAATACGATTTTGTGGGACTGATAGGTACGAATGATTTGCAACCGATCACCTTCAGCGGTGACGGCAATCTCCCCTTCCAGCGAAAATGCCGGATGGGCGTTCCGCAATTCCATCAATTCCTTCAATTTCTGTACCACCGGACGCTTCTGTTCCTCTGCTACTTCTTCCGCACTATAATAATGCCGATTGATGTCACGACCATTTTTAGTACGCTCCATCAGAGCAATGTCATTGCTGCCAACAAGCATGCCCACATAATAAACCTGGGGAATACCTGGTGCAAAGAATTGAATGGCTCTTGCCAGCAAATAGGCATCATCATGATTGCCCAATGCAGAATAGTAAGTGGTGTTGACCTGATAAATGTCCAGATTATTGTATGCCTCAGAACTGTAAATTTTCTTTACATTTGCTCCTTGCTGATACATCTGTTCCTTTACCTTATCAATTTCCGCATCCGGCAGCAAATCCTTTACGTCTACAATGCCAATGCCATCGTGTGTATCCAGTGTCGTGAATTGACGCATTGGACAGCGTTCCAGCCATTGCTTCAGGTAAACACCTGTATGGTTATACAATGCGTGCAGCGTCATGACTGGAAGTGCAAAGTCATAAATCCAAAATCCCTTATCAGCAATCTTCATCGGAATGGTATAATGTTCATGAATTTCCGGCAGAATTTCTGTCCCTTCTGCCTTGACGATGGCTTCAATCTCATAGAGCAATTCCCAAATGTCCGGTTCTACGAAAAAGCAGCTGGTGTTTTCTTTCTTCACCGCATAGGCAAATGCATCCAGACGAATTACAGCTGCACCATGCTGACACATATCCTGTAATGTTTTACGAATAAAATCCCTAGTGGGTTTCTTGGTAATGTCCAAATCAATCTGCTCTTCGCAGAACGTACACCAGACTTTTTCCTTACTACCATCTGCAAATTTCGCTTCGATATAGGGAGCACGTGGTTTTCTCTTATAGATCATATCCACCTGTTCCGGTGTCGGTTCTCCATTTTCCCAGAAATCCCGATAGCGGATAAAAAAATCTTTATAGACAGACTGGTCTTTCTTTTTTAAAAAGTCCTGAAAATAAGCAGAATGTGCAGAAATATGATTGACCATAAAGTCAAACATCAGATAATACTCTTTACCCAATGCTTCTACATCAGCGAACGTTCCAAATGCTGGATCCACTTTGTCATAACACATCGGTGCAAAACCACGATCAGCAGAAGACGGAAAAAACGGAAGAATATGCACACCACCAACAGCTTTTTGATAATATTGGTTCAATAACCTATGCAA
>DYCW01000009.1 GCA_019417865.1 Ruminococcus sp.
TATCGGTACTGGTGTCACCAATAATGACATTATCCGGCTGTTTCTGAAAAAAGGTATCTCTATTACACTGCTGGATCGAAAAACACCAGAAAAACTCGGAGAAATTTATGATGAATTACAGGCTGCCGGTGTGGCATTCCAGTTGGGAGATCCCTATTTGGATCATCTAACAGATTTTGATGTGGTATTTCGCTCTCCAGGCATGTACTATCATAATGAAAAATTACAGGAAGCCAGAAAAAACGGTGTTGTCATCACCACGGAAATGGAAGTCTTCTTCGACCTCTGCCCCTGCAAAATCTATGCTGTCACTGGCTCGGACGGCAAGACCACAACCACAACCCTGATTTCAGAATTCTTACAGGCTTCCGGTGTAACTGTACACAAGGGCGGCAACATCGGCAGAGCCTTGCTCCCCATCATTGAACAGATCCAAGAGACAGATGCTGCAGTCGTTGAACTCTCCAGCTTCCAACTGCTCTCTATGCGGCAGTCACCAGATGTGGCAGTCATCACCAATATTGCCCCCAATCATCTGGATGTACACGGTACCATGGAAGAATATATTCAGGCAAAAACCAATCTGATTGCCCACCAGAATGCCTTTTCCAAAACCGTTCTCAATGCAGACAATGCCCTTACTTGGAATCTTGCACCGATGGTACGAGGGATGCTTGTTGCCTTCTCCAGAAAAATCGTACCAACCTATGGTGCATTTCTGCGAGAAGACGGAATGCTCTGCTACCAGAACGGCAGCGAAACCATTCCGGTGGTTGCCGCTTCTGATATTCGGATTCCAGGGATCCACAATGTAGAAAATTATCTGGCTGCCATCAGTGCCGTTTGGGGCAAAGTCTCTGTGGAAGTTATCGTACAAGTTGCAAAGGCCTTCGGCGGCGTAGAACATCGCATTGAATTTGTACGGGAACGCAAGGGCGTAAAATGGTACAATGACAGCATTGCAACCAGCCCCACTCGTGTACTGGCTGGCTTGCATTCCTTCCAGACCAAACTGACTGTCATCATGGGCGGTTACGATAAAAAGATTCCGTTTGAACCAATGGCAGAAACGGTTTGCGAGAAGGTAAAAACGGTTCTCTTAATGGGTGTCACTGCACCGAAAATTGAGGCTGCCATCCGTGGTGCAAAAAATTATCAGGAGGGACATCCGCAGCTGCTTCATGTAGAAACAATGGAAGAAGCCGTGCAGATGGCTGCCAACATCACACAGCCTGGTGACATTGTCACACTTTCTCCGGCTTGTGCAAGCTTTGACAAGTATCCGAACTTTGAAGCAAGAGGACTGCATTATAAAAAACTGGTAAAGGAGCTGTCGGAATGAACTTGACGGCATTGCTGCAAACATTGACGGCTCTGCCCGGTGTATCCGGACGAGAGGCAGACGCCTGCCAGCCGCTTCTTGACTTGCTGAAATCATATTGCCCTGATGCAGCACAGATACAAGGCAATCTCATTGGCACTTTTGGAAAACGGCAAGTGGGCAAGCCGCATGTATTATTAGATGCCCATTTTGATCAGGTGGGACTGATTGTCACCTATATTACGGACGAAGGCTTTGTAAAGGTCGGTAATCTGGGCGGATTAGATTTACGGCTGTTTCCAGCACAACATGTTATCCTGCATGGCAAAACCGATATTCCAGGCGTGGTTTGTGCGATGCCGCCACATTTACTCTCTGGAAATGCAGAAGTTGCCGATATCACAGAAATTCTAATTGATACCGGCTACTCAAAGGCTGAACTGGAACAGATGCTCTCCCTTGGCGACATGATTTCTTTTGATGCACCGTTCCAGACACTCTGCGGTGACCGGATTTGCAGTCCAGCTCTGGATGATCGATGCGGTATCGCTGCGATCTTATATGCACTCTCTCAATTACACGCTGATGACCTGCCTTGCAGTGTCAGTGTGCTGTTCTCTGCACAGGAGGAGCTAGGGGAACGTGGTGCAAAAACTGCCGCCTATACCATTGCTCCAGATATCGCCATTGCGGTGGATGTCAGCTTTGGTCTGGCAAATGATGAAAATCCGGCAAAGTGCGGCACACTGGGAAATGGTCCGATGATTGGTATCTCTCCATCTCTTTCTGCGGAAGTCAGCCATGCTTTGCAAGAGGCTGCAAATGAAGCACAGATTGCATGGCAGCCGGAGGTGATGGCTGGTACAACTGGCACCAATGCCGATCAGTTCTCTGTCACCAGAGGCGGTGTCAAAGCCTGTACGGTTTCGATTCCGCTGCGTTATATGCATACGCCTGCTGAAGTCATTGCACTGGCAGACGTCAAAGCAACTGGTGACCTGCTGGCTGCGTATTTGAGGAGGTGTACAATATGCTAAACCATCTGGAATCGCTCTGTCGCCTTTGCGGTGCATCTGGACAGGAAACGCCCGTCCGGAATTATTTGATTGCACAAATCGAATCTCTGGGTCTCCCCTATCAAGTTGACCCGCTCGGAAACTTAATAGTAGAGAAAAAAGGAAATCAGACACCGCCGAAAAAGTGGATGATTGGTGCTCATATGGACGAAGTTGGCTGTATTATTACCTATCTCAACAGCAATGGCACCATGCAGATTGCACCAGTCGGCGGCATTGATCCGTCTGTTGTCATCGGAAGAAGTGTACAGGTGGGAGAAGACCTACTTCCTGGTGTCATCGGTGCAAAACCTGTTCACCTGCTCTCTTCGGAAGAACGAAAAAAAGCCCCTTCCTTCTCCCAGCTCTATCTGGACATTGGAGCAAAGGACAAGGCAGAAGCCGAAACCTTGGTACAGCCTGGCACCTATGTGCATTTTTGCTCGGATTATACGCTGCTCGGCGGTGGAAAACGGATTCGCAGCAAAGCACTGGATGACCGGATTGGCTGTGCGATTCTGCTGCATTTGCTGGAACAAGAAGTCCCCTATGACTTTACGGCTGCCTTTCATGTGCAGGAGGAAATCGGACTGCGTGGTGCAAAGGTGGCTGCCTATACGATTGCTCCGGATTTCGCATTGATTCTGGAAACCACTACAGCAGCAGATTTTCCCTCTGCCAGTGCAGACGGAAAAGTCTGCCAACTTGGAAACGGGCCGGTTGTGTCCTTTATGGATCGCAGTACGCTCTATGACCGGGAATTATACCGGCTTGCAAATACACTTTGTCAGGAAAATGGCATTCCCATTCAAACCAAAACCCGTATTGCTGGTGGCAATGATAGTGGAGCAGTCCACGTCAGCCGTGGTGGCGTGCGAACACTCGCCATTTCTGCACCGTGCAGGAATCTGCATTCTCCTTCCTGTGTTGCCAATCTGACCGATATACAACATTGCCTGACACTCACATTATTGCTGTTAAAACAGGCAGGAACATTATTATGATAACACAAATTCATACTTTTAAAGCGGCAGAACTTGCTGTTTTAAATACAACATGGCGAGGAAAAAAAATACGCTCCTATTTTCAGGCATACGGTGGAAATTACGTGTTCTGCCGCTTTTTCCGCCTGACAGAAGCCGATCGAATCGGCTGGATGCTGCTGTTCAACTCCACCCTGCTCATCTGTGCAGAACAGCCAGTGGCACTGGAAGAAACGAAAACTTTTGTGCAGATGCACCTGCCGTTTCGGATAGAATGTCCGGCTTTCTTTTTGCCGACGCTCTCCACACTTCCCAACTACCAAAAACTGCGGCGTACTATGTTTGCCCTGACACCACAGCCGGTTTCCGATGCCTTTCAGCTGGATGCTGTCAACAAACAGCCGGATTTGACAAAAGTCTATGGGATTCTACACGAAGGATTTCCCAATCTGCTCTCTTATCCGCTTTGGCTGACGGATACGTCCCACCGCTGTCGGCATGAAATCAGCCAGGTACTCACTTATCGGGACAGCACAACGT
>DYCW01000090.1 GCA_019417865.1 Ruminococcus sp.
GTCTCCTTATTAACCAGCATCAAGCGGGAATGATCTCTCGGCGTAACCGGCGTCTGTGCAATCAACGATTCTGGTAAATTATAATAAAAATCTGATTTTTTCATGGTTCACTCCTAATTTTTTTCAAAATAATATTGACATACCACCAGAAAAATGGTATGATGGAACTAAGATAGAGGTGCACTCAAGATGAGTATGTTCTGGCTGGATATGACCAGTCTGTTAAAGACAGAACAGAAAGGTGAGAGTGCCGAAGAAAAGGATCTGGTCGTTTCTTTTCTGGTCACAGGTTCGAATAGGTCTGTGACTGTCATCGTTGTGATGGAGAGCTATCGGCATATACAAAATGCCAACATATCTATTATAACGCATACTCTATCGGTTTTCAACCGGTTTTTTTTATTTTTAATGATTTTTGGAGGATTTACAAATGAAACAGTGGAAAGTTGGTATCATTGGTGCAACAGGCATGGTGGGTCAGCGGTTTGCAACCTTGCTGGACGGTCATCCGTGGTTTCAGGTTGTTGCTCTGGCAGCCTCTCCTCGTTCTGCCGGGAAAACCTATGAAGCAGCTGTTGGCAGCCGTTGGGCAATGACAATCCCAATGCCATCTTCGATGAAGGATATGGTAATGCTGGACGCACAAGCAGATATCGAAAAAATTGCATCCATGGTAGACTTTGTCTTCTGTGCGGTAGACATGAAAAAAGACGAAATTCGTGCACTGGAAGAAGCATATGCAAAGGCAGAATGCCCTGTTGTTTCCAACAATTCTGCTCATCGGTTTACACCGGATGTACCGATGGTTATTCCAGAAGTGAATCCAGAGCATCTGGATGTCATTGAAAGCCAGAAAAAACGCCTCGGTACAAAAAAAGGATTCATCGCCGTTAAATCAAACTGCTCCATTCAGAGCTATGTCCCAGCACTTTCACCACTGCGTGCTTACGGCATCAAGCAGGTGCTGGCTTGCACCTATCAGGCAATTTCCGGTGCCGGAAAAACCTTTCAATCATGGCCGGAAATGGTAGACAATGTCATTCCGTTCATCGGCGGAGAAGAGGAAAAATCAGAAAAAGAGCCCCTGAAGGTTTGGGGCAGTGTAGAGGGTGATCAGATTGTTTCGGTTACGGCTCCGCTGATTACTACACAGTGCCTGCGTGTGCCAGTTTCTGATGGGCATACTGCCGCAGTATTTGTTTCGTTTGACAAAAAACCCGAAAAGGAGGAAATTTTGAAGGCTTGGCAGGACTTTTCTGGTGTCCCACAGGAATTACAGCTGCCGAGTGCACCGAAACAGTTCATCCACTATTTTGAAGAGGATAACCGTCCGCAGGCAAAAATGGACCGCAACCTGGAAAATGGCATGGCGGTTTCTGTCGGTCGTCTGCGGGAAGATTCCCTGTTTGACTATAAGTTCGTTTGCCTGTCGCACAACACCCTGCGTGGTGCTGCAGGCGGTGCCGTATTGCTAGCAGAACTGTTGGCTGCAAAGGGTTACTTTGCATGACCATTCGATCTGCTGTTCCCTGTGATGCAGAAACTGTCTGTCAAATGATACACAAATTGGCGAACTTTGAAGGGCTTTCTGCATTGTGCAGTTTAACGACTGAAATGGTGCATACCATGCTGCAAGCAAAAAATGGTCTCTCTGCATTATTGGCAGAAACAGAAACCGGAACAGCTGTGGGACTGGCTGCCTATTTCTTTATTCCGCTTGCAATGCTTTCTGGCAGAACCGTTCTCTACTTGGAAGATCTCTGGGTGGAACCGACATTTCGTGGCAAGGGTATTGCAACAGAATTGTTTCGACATTTAGAACAGATTGCAAAAGAACAAAATTGTCTGCGGATAGAATGGAAATGTTTACAGCAAAATGCACCTGCCATTGCATTTTATCAATCAATGCAGGGAGCCGTTTCTGACACTTGGCTGACCTTTATGAAACCCATTCCATAAACATCTTATCAAAACAACAATTTGAAAGGAGCGTTCCCACTATGAAGAATACAATTTTTACCGGTGCCGGCGTTGCCATCGTTACACCAATGCTGCAGGACGGTGCAGTTGATTTTGAAGGGCTGAAGAAGCTGATTGACTTCCAGATTGAAAATGGAACGGATGCCATTATTATCTGTGGTACAACTGGCGAATCTTCTACGTTAAGTGATGAAGAGCACCGTGATTGTATCCGCTGTGCAGTAGAACACACCCATAATCGTGTTCCAGTGATTGCCGGAACAGGCAGCAATGACACCCAGTATGCCATTGAACTCTCCAGAGAGGCACAGGAACTCGGAGCAGATGGTCTACTGCTGGTAACACCGTACTATAACAAATGTACGCAGCGTGGTTTGATTGCCCACTATACCATGATTGCAGATAGTGTCAATATTCCGATTATTCTCTACAATATTCCGAGCCGCACTGGTGTTGCCATTGACGTTGCAACAGTAAAGGCACTCGGTCAGCACAAAAACATTGTCGCTGTCAAGGAGGCTTCCGGCAATATCAGTTATACAGCAAAGCTGGCTGCACAATGCGGCGATTTGGTGGATATTTACAGTGGTAACG
>DYCW01000091.1 GCA_019417865.1 Ruminococcus sp.
GTATACGGAAGATAATAAACAAATTGTATTCAGAAATGATGAACGAGAATCAATTGTAAATAAGAATGTTATGACGTAATCTTTTGATATAGTTTCTCAACAACATTGAATGTACTAAAGATGCATTATCATGTGTGCTGTGCAGGTTCGCCTGTACAGCACTTTTTATCATCTGAGAGAATAGCAAATTCTCGCAAAGGAAAAAGAATCCGAAAAGATTTTTAAAATATTCGGATAAGTGCTTGCAAATTGCAGTAAAATAGTGTAAAATAAAAGAGTACAGTGCGATGGCACTGCAAAGGTTTACATTTATCATGAAAGGATGTCAGAAGATGGCAGGTTTGAACAAAGTAACAGTAGAAGATATTGATGTAAAAGGCAAGCGGGTTCTTGTTCGTGTGGACTTTAACGTACCAATGAAGGACGGCGTAATTACCAACGACAACCGGATTCAGGCTGCATTGCCGACTATTAACAAGCTCGTTTCGGAAGGCGGCAGAGTCATTCTGTGCTCGCATCTGGGTAAGCCGAAGAACGGTCCAGAGGCAAAGTTCTCTTTGAAGGCGGCTGCTGAACGGCTGGCAGAATTGGTTTCTGCAAAGGTTACATTTGTACCGTCTGATGTAGTTGTAGATGAAAACGTAAAGGCTGCTGTAGATGCAATGCAGGATGGCGAGATTGTTGTTCTGGAAAACACCAGATTCCGTGGTGCAGAAGAAACCAAGAACGGCGAAGCATTCAGCAAAGAATTGGCTTCTCTGGCTGATGTATTTGTTATGGATGCATTCGGCAGTGCACACAGAGCCCATGCTTCCACTGCTGGTGTGACAAAGTTTGTAGATACCACAGCGGTTGGTTACCTGATGCAGAAGGAAATTCAGTTCCTTGGCAATGCCGTAGAAGATCCAGTTCGTCCATTTGTTGCCATCCTCGGCGGTGCAAAGGTTGCAGATAAGCTGAATGTCATCTCTAATCTGCTTGAAAAGTGTGATACCCTGATTATCGGTGGCGGCATGGCATATACTTTCTTGAAGGCAGAGGGCTATGAAGTAGGGACTTCTCTCGTAGATGATACCAAGCTGGAGTACTGCAAGGAAATGATGGCAAAGGCAAAAGCAAATGGCAAGCAGCTCCTGTTGCCGATTGATACTGTAACTGCAAAGGCTTTCCCAGATCCGATTGATGCAGAAATCGAAGTAGAAACTTATGAATCTGAACATTTGCCGGCTGACAAAATGGGGCTGGACATCGGTGAAAAGACACAGGCTCTCTTTGCAGATGCTGTCAAGTCTGCTAAGACCGTTGTTTGGAATGGACCGATGGGCGTATTTGAGAATCCGGTTCTGGCAAAGGGTACGATTGCAGTCGCACAGGCACTGGCAGAGACCGATGCCACTACCATTATTGGCGGCGGTGATTCCGCAGCAGCTGTAATGCAGCTGGGCTTTGCTGATAAGATGAGTCATATCTCTACAGGCGGCGGTGCTTCTTTGGAATACCTGGAAGGCAAGGAACTGCCGGGCGTTGCAGTGATTGCAAATAAGTAAGTTTCTTCCGGAAACCATTCCGCTTCTTTGTGTATAGAAAAGAAGCGTCTGTTCCGGTCTCGGAAGGATGTGGAATCAGATGAAAAAGATCTGGAAACAAACCATGGAAACCCATCCGGAAGCCGTTTTGCCGTTTGTTTGCGGTGTACTATGCGGGGTAATGTTGGGAATGCTGGCAGTTCCATTTTCAAAAGGAGTTGTCATTGGCAGTTATAATAACTGCGACAATAAGGGAAATGGCTGTGAAAACAGCATGTCAGCAGAATCGGTGAAAGGATTGCCGGTGCGTGCCGGTAAAAAAGAAAGCAAAGAAAATAAAAAATAAGGAGCTGTTCACTATGAACAAAGCATTGAGAAAAGCAATCATTGCTGGTAACTGGAAAATGAATAAGAACCGCAAGGAAGCAGCAGAGCTGATTGAAGCTCTGAAGCCGATCGCTGCGGATAAAACTTGTGGTGTGATTATCTGCGTACCATTTACCAATCTGGAAACTGCTCTGCGGTTGACAGAGGGCACCAACATTGAAGTAGGTGCAGAAAACGTGCACTTTGCAGAAAAAGGTGCATACACCGGTGAGATTTCTGCGGATATGCTGACAGAAATGGGTGTCAAGTATGTTATTGTTGGTCACTCTGAGAGAAGACAGTACTTCGGTGAAACCGATGAAACGGTTAGCAAGAGAACAATGGCTGCTCTGAAGGCTGGTATGACCGTTATTCTTTGTGTTGGGGAAACACTGGAAGAACGGGAACTGGGCATTACAGAAGAAGTAGTTGCAAAGCAGGTAAAGGTTGCTCTGCACGAAGCTTGTGAAAAGTGCGTAAAGAACGTTGTCATCGCTTATGAGCCGGTATGGGCAATTGGCACTGGCAAGACGGCTACGGCTGATCAGGCAGAAGAAGTTTGTGCATTTATCCGGAAGACTGTTGCTGGTATGTTTGGTCAGGAGATTGCTGACGGCATGACCATTCAGTACGGCGGTTCTATGAATGAAAAGAACTGTGCAGAACTGCTGGCAAAAGAGGACATTGACGGTGGTTTGATCGGTGGTGCTTCTCTGGTTGCAGAAAAGTTTGGTGTTCTGTTGGAGGAAGCTTCTAAGTAAACCGATTTGGATACTATAAAAAAGAGACAGGCGGTTTTTTTGACCGCCTGTTTTTGAAAGGAAGAATGACGATGAGTAAAAAACCAGTTGCATTGATCATTATGGATGGCTTTGGCTATAATCAGGATGATTACGGCAATGCTATTCGAGCTGCAAAGAAACCGAATCTGGACAAGTTTTTAAAAGGACCACACACCTTGATTGGTGCAAGCGGTCTGAATGTTGGACTGCCGGACGGACAGATGGGTAATTCTGAGGTTGGTCACACCAATATTGGTGCCGGCAGAATTGTATATCAGATGCTGGTCAAGATCACAAAGGACATTCAGGACGGTGTGTTCTTCCAGAATAAAGTGCTTTGCGATGCCATGGAGAATTGTAAGCAGAATGGTACTGCTTTGCACCTGATGGGTCTGCTGTCTCCGGGTGGCGTACACAGTCATATGGAACATCTGTTCGGCTTGCTGGAAATGGCAAAGCGGAATGGATTGGAAAGGGTTTATGTCCATGCATTTCTGGATGGCAGAGACGAACCTCCGGCATCCGCAGCCGGTTTCATGAAGACTACCTGTGAGAAGATGCAGGAAATCGGGGTTGGCAAGGTTGCAACCATTTCCGGACGGTACTATGCAATGGATCGTGACAATGCATGGGATCGGGTTGAAAAGGCTTATGCAGCAATGGTTTACGGAGAGGGTGAGACCGGAACCGATCCAGTGCAGGCAATTGAAGATTCCTATGCCAAGGAAGTTACCGATGAATTTATGTTGCCGACAGTAATTGACCCGAACGGCATGATTCAGGAAAATGATAGTGTTGTTTTCTTCAACTTCCGTCCGGATCGTGCAAGACAGATTACCAGAAGTTTTGTGGATCCGGCGTTCAGCGGTTTTGAGCGGAAGAAAGGCTTCTTCCCACTGCATTTTGTTTGCATGGCACAGTATGATGCCACAATGCCGAATGTTACGGTTGCCTATCCGCCGGAACAGCTTCACATGACACTGGGTGAATATTTGAGCAAGTGTGGAAAAACCCAGCTGCGAATTGCAGAAACCCAGAAGTATGCACACGTTACTTTCTTCTTCAATGGCGGCGAAGAGAAAGTATTTGAGGGCGAAGACCGGATTTTGATTCCAAGCCCGGATGTACCGACTTTTGACCTGAAGCCGGAGATGAGTGCTTACGAAGTAACTGATGCAGTGGTAAAGGCAATTGAAGAGGAAAAATATGATGTGATCATTCTGAACTATGCAAACTGTGATATGGTTGGTCATACTGGTATCTTTGATGCAGCAAAGGCTGCAGTAGAGGCTGTGGACGCTTGCGTTGGCAGAATGGTGAATGCAATTCTGGAAAAGGGCGGTGTGGCTTTGATTACCGCTGACCACGGCAATGCAGACAAGATGTGTGAACCGAACGGCGAACCGTTTACAGCTCATACAACCAATCCAGTTCCGTTTATCGTAGTGGGAGAAGATTGTGAATTGCGGGAAGGCGGCGTATTGGCTGACATTGCACCGACGATGTTACAGTTGCTGGAACTGCCACAGCCGGAAGAAATGACAGGCAAGAGTTTGATTGTTTCCAAGTAAAAAATAGATCGTATAAGATGATTATAGGAAAAGACCGTGTACAGAAATCCAGAATGTACACGGTCTTTTTATTTATAGTAGGTTTGTTTTATTCAGTTTCAAAATGGGCAGCCACGGTTTTCAGAAAGTCCATAATATGCAGTTGTTGCGGACAATGCTGCTCACACTGTCCGCAGCGAATGCAATCGCTTGCCCTGCCGCTTTTCAGTGCAAGATTGTCATAGTATGTACTCTGTACATTGAAAGGCTTTTCAATTTCCTGCATATCCGCATTATATAGTGCAAAATAATCTGGGATTGGAATTTGTTTTGGACATCCGTCCACACAGTATCGGCAGGCAGTACATGGGATGGCGATGCTGGCGTTTATGATATTCGCAACTTGCATACAGCATATCTGCTCTTCTTTTGTCAGTGGTTGGAAGTGTTCCATATATCCAATGTTGTCGAGCAGTTGTTCCCGATTGCTCATACCGCTCAAAACCATGATAACATTTTTCTGACTGGCTGCAAAGCGGATCGCCCAAGAGGGAATTGACATGGCTGGATTTTTTGTTTTCAGCAGGGTTTCCGCTGCCGGTGGAATAACCGCCAGCGTACCACCTTTGACTGGCTCCATGACAATGATTTCTTTGTTGTGTTTTAAGGCAACTTCGTAGCACTTTCTGGATTGTACGGTTTCGCTTTCCCAATCCAGATAGTTCATTTGCAGCTGTACAAATTCTGTTTCTGGATGTGCGGTCAGAATTTCATCTAACAATTCTGCATTATCGTGATAGGAGAAGCCCACTTTGCGGACAAGTCCGGCTTGTTTCTTTTGCATGGCAAAGTCAAAGGCGTGGAGTTTTTCCGTGATGGCGTAGTTTTCTGCATTCAGGCAGTGCAGTAAATAATAATCGAAGTAACCGGCTTCGGTTTTTTCCAGCTGTTCCTGAAAAATTCGTTCCATGTCTGCTTCTTGTTTTAGGAACATAGTGGGGAGCTTGTCTGCCAGCAAAAATGATTCCCGAGGGTGCCGTTTTATGAGTGCTTCTTTGACAACACATTCACTTTGAAAATTATGATACATGTAAGCGGTGTCAAAATATGTAAATCCTTTATCCAAAAACGTATCCACCATATTGAAAATTTGTGGCAGGTCAAAGCTAGTCTGATCATTTTCGACTAGAAGTGGTAGTCGCATCATGCCAAATCCAAGTTTTTTCATGTTGTTTTTTCCTCTGTTTCTTTTGATTTTGTTTGTTGTAGCTTTTGCAGTGTGGTTTGAATGGCTGCATACGCTGCTTTCGGTTGCTGAATATTTTGTACTGCTTGTTCCATCGGACAAATTCCAGTGCCCTTGCGATTGAGAATCTGCTCTGTTTTTGTTGTATAGCTTGCTGGAATACCATTTTGCTCCAGTATAGCAACTGCACCAGTACTCATCACGGTGGCATAAACCGCTTTTACTCCTGCCAGTACAAACAGCATAGCGGCTGCCCTGCCGACAATTTTATCTGCAACAGAGAAACCCTGTAAATTGGTTTGTCCTTGCAAATAATGCACCATGGGCTGTATTCCACTCAGGGTGCTGGTAAGCGTTATATCACTCTTGCAGAGCACGCAGGTGTAATGTCCGCTTGTAAGTATTGATTTTGCACGTTCTAAATCAGACATAGTGTTCTTGAATTCCTTTCAAATACTTTGTAAGTAATGGGATTAGTGCCCATTGCAGCAGAATCCCAAATGCACCGGCAGTGATAAATGTCCAACAGGCGGAAGCAATTGTCAAAGTCGGGTTGTCAAATAAATAAATTGCAGCCAGTCCGGCAATGATTCTGGCAATTCGTCCTGCAATCTGTGTCAGAAGCAGCTGTATAAATAGTGGCAGTTTTGTCTTTGTTAATAATCCGGCAGTCAGACCGTATATGCCCAGTTCTATCATCATAAACGGCAGCATAGGCAGAGCTGGCATACCGGAAATCCAGAAGCTGATGAGCGGACTGAGTGCACCGGCAATGATGCCGACCAGTGGACCGCCAAGAAAACCAGCCAACAGGACTGGAATATGCATCGGCAAGAATGCCGTACCTGCTGCTGACCCGATGCCAGAAAGGACACCGACAGCATGAAACAGCTGCGGTAGCAGAATGGATGCGAGGATGGCAGAACCTGTGAGTACGGTTTTCATAGTGATTGTTTTTTTCATGGTCATTTTCTTTTGCATAATAGCAGTCTCCTTTTCTGTAATCAGATAGAAATATATATCTTTATCATAGCACTTAGAGTACACTCCATGTC
>DYCW01000092.1 GCA_019417865.1 Ruminococcus sp.
GTATTTGTTATTGCTATGAGATGCTCTATGGGTCTTCCATGCATAGTATGATAAAAAAGAAAAAGTCCAAATCTGAAAAGGATGATAAGCAGATCAAACTGCAAAAACCGTCTGAAATGAAAAAGATATTGGATGAATATGTAATTGGACAGGATGCAGCGAAAATTTCCCTTTGTGTGGCAGTTTATAATCACTACAAGCGGATTTTGAATCAAGATGACGGCGGAGAGGTAGAACTGCAAAAGAGCAATGTCCTGCTGCTAGGACCGACAGGCGTTGGAAAGACATTTCTGGCACAGACGCTGGCACGGATTCTGGACGTGCCGTTTGCGATTGCCGATGCCACTACGATTACAGAAGCTGGCTATGTTGGAGAAGATGTGGAAAATGTACTGCTCCGACTGATTCAGGCGGCAGATTTTGATATAGAGGCGGCTGAGCGTGGCATTATCTATATTGATGAGATTGATAAAATTTCCCGAAAGTCAGAGAATACCTCTCTGACCAGAGATGTCAGCGGTGAGGGTGTCCAGCAGGCATTGCTGAAAATTATCGAGGGAACAGTTTCCAATGTACCGCCGCAAGGGGGAAGGAAACATCCGAACCAGGAATTTATTCATATCGACACCAAGAATATTCTGTTCATTTGCGGCGGTGCATTTGACGGTTTGGAGAAGATCATTCAAAAGCGGATGACGCCATCTTCGGTTGGATTTGGTGCACCGATTTCCAATAAAAAAGCCGAAATAAATAATATCTTCCGACAGGCAATTCCACAGGATTTGGTGAAATTCGGATTGGTTCCGGAACTGGTCGGACGACTGCCAGTGATCACAACACTGGACGACTTGGATGAATCCGCATTGGTACGGATTTTGACTGAGCCGAAAAATGCATTGGTCAAGCAGTATCAGAAATTGTTCGGATATGATCATCTGGAGTTGGAAATCAAACCAGAAGCCCTCACAGAAATTGCTGCTAAGGCAATTCAGCGGAAGACTGGTGCAAGAGGATTGCGTTCCATTATGGAGGGTATTTTGGTGCGGACGATGTATGATGTACCATCTATGGAGCAGGCAAAAAAAGTGGTCGTTACCGCAGAGTGTGTGACAGATGGCAAATTACCACAGGTATTGGA
>DYCW01000093.1 GCA_019417865.1 Ruminococcus sp.
ATTACGGCGTGTGTGCGAATATTCAGAAAATTGCAGAGCTTGCTCATGCACATGGAATGCTGCTGTTGGCAGATGAAGCACATGGTACCCATTTTTATTTTGGAGAAAACTTACCATGTTCTGCGATGGCAGCCGGTGCAGATATGGCGGCTGTGAGTGTACATAAAACAGGCGGTTCTTTGACGCAGAGTGCGATGCTGCTCTGTGCGGATACGGTAAACGCAGACTATGTGCGGCAGGTGATTAACCTGACACAAACGACAAGTGCATCCTATTTGCTGATGGTTTCGCTGGACATTGCAAGGCGGAATCTGGCATTGAATGGACGGGATATGTTCCATAAAACGGTGCAGTTTGTAAATTATGCAAGAGAGGAAATCAATCGGATTGGCGGCTATTATGCCTATGGTGCAGAGCTGTGCAATGGCAATTCCTTCTATGCATTTGATACCACAAAGCTTTCTATCCACACCAGAAATACCGGTCTGGCTGGGATTGAAGTATATGATTTGCTGCGGGATGAATATGATATTCAGATTGAGTTCGGTGATATTGGCAATATTTTAGCGATCGTGACTGCTGGAGATCGGGAGTTGGAAATTGAGCGTTTGATTTCAGCACTTTCGGAAATCAAACGGCTTTATGGTGGGGATGCAACTGGTATGCTGAACAGCGAATATATTCCACCGGATGTGGTTTTGCCGCCACAGCAGGCGTTTTATGCAGAAAAAGAAGCGATGCCATTGCGGTTCAGTGTGGGACGGGTTTGTGCAGAATTTGTGATGTGTTATCCGCCGGGCATTCCGATTTTAGCACCAGGCGAACGGATTACAGAGGCGATTGTCTCCTATATTTTATATGCAAAAGAAAAAGGTTGTTCGCTGACGGGTTCACAGGATATGACACTTGCAAGCTTACAGGTTGTGAAATAGAATAGGAGAGAAGGATGGACAAGAATTACTATTTAGAAGATGCACAGGAGCTACATCAAAAATACCCCAGAACATTCGACATCCCGACGGAGGAAGAAATCGAGGCGTTACAAGTAAACGATTTGGTGAAACTGATTTTTTGTTTTCCGGAGCAACTGGAAAATGGTTGTCGTGCAGAGCGGATGTGGGTGTGTATTACAGAAATAACAGAAGACGGTTTTTGCGGGGAACTGGATAACCAACCTTATTATTTGAAAGATTTAAAAGCAGGAGATCGGATTACTTTTCAGAAAAAGCATATTGCTGCGATTTTCGTAAAAGAGACAAACGGATTGGATGAATCTAAGTTTGCTTTGATTACAAAACGTGCCCTGGAACATCGGGAGGTCAATTGGGCAATGCACACCGATGATTTATGTGATGAACAAGACAGTGGTTGGACGCTTTGTTACGGAGGGGAGGACGATGCCTATTGGGAGAATACTGATAATACGAAAGTCATTTCCTTGGAGGAAGCATTGTCATTGGAACCCCTTTTGTATGAGGTATTTACAGGAGAGGCAGCCGTTTATTATTATGATGCAAAGCAAAATCGGTTTATAGCAGAAGAAGCATGAAATTGCAAAGGAGAAAGAAGTATGGATATTTGGTATACCGAAAATCATACGGAACATGTAAGAATGTCCATGCGTGTGGACAAACAGCTTGCCAGTGTGCAGAGTGACTTTCAGCGGATTGATATTTTTGAATCGGTGGAATTTGGCAGAATCATGACGCTGGATGGTTTGCTGATGCTGACAGAAAAGGATGAATATATTTATCATGAAATGATTACCCATATTCCCATGGCAACGAATCCGAATATCCGTGATATTTTGGTAATTGGGGCTGGGGATGGTGGTACAGTACGGGAACTGGTACGTTATCCGTCGATTGCACACATTGATGTGGTAGAGATTGATGAAATGGTAGTGGAATTATCGAAACAGTATTTGCCATTTACCGCCTGTGGATTTGATGATGCAAGAGTAGATGTGCATATTCAAGATGGTTTGCGGTTTGTACGAAAAGTGGAAAATGAATACGATTTAATTATCGTAGACTCTACTGATCCATTTGGTGTGGGAGAAGGATTGTTTACAAAAGAATTTTACGGCAACTGCTACAAAGCACTGAAAGAAGATGGCATCCTAGTCAATCAGCATGAGAGTACCTTCTATACGTCTTATGCCAATTCCATGAAACGAGCACACAGTCGGATTAAAAGTTTTTTTCCGATTGCACTGGTTTATCAGGCACATATCCCGACGTATCCGTCTGGACACTGGCTGTTTGGGTTTGCCTCGAAGAAATATGACCCACGGAGAGATTTGCAGGCGGAGTGGTGGAACAGTCTGGGGA
>DYCW01000094.1 GCA_019417865.1 Ruminococcus sp.
CAATCAAATTGATACTCTCCCGATTTTTCATCAAGCGAAGCACGGAATCATCATCCGCTTCCAAATCCATATAGAACATTTTTTCCAGCGTGATACCGCCTGTCGTCAATTCTTCTTCCTGCTGTTCTGTCAAAGGGATAAATACGCTGAACTGCCCGTCTTCCACGCAATTTTTCTCTGCCTTTTTTGTACTTCCAGTAATAATTGTTTCTGCTGCCCCCACCACAGAAACCACAATGTACATACCCATGATAATCAACAAAAGCAGGGCAAGATACCGCATGAAATTACTCCTGAAATCTCGCAGCAGACGTTTTCTCAACACTCGATTCATCTTATAAATCCTCCAGTTCCGCTGCTGATACTCTTGTTTCATTACAGTAATCCCTCTGAATCAATCCATCTTTCAGATAAATTACCTGATGTACCATATTTTTGATGGAATTGTTATGGGTAACAATCAGCATGGTAGTACCATACTTTTCATTGATCTTCTCCAACAGCATGAGAATATCTCGGGAAGTTTTCGAATCCAGTGCACCAGTTGGTTCGTCGCATAGCAAAAGCTTGGGATTCTTGATCAATGCTCTGGCAATTGCACATCTCTGCTGTTGTCCCCCTGATAGCTGTGAAGGAAATTTATTCTGATGCTCTACCAAACCCAATGTTTCCAGCAATTCCTCCATATTCAGCGGATTGTTCGAAAGATATTCACAAACCTGAATATTTTCTCGTACTGTTAAATTTGGCACAAGATTATAGAACTGAAAAATAAAGCCGAGATTCTCACGGCGATAGTCAGCAAGCTGTGCCGACTTCATGCCAAAAATCTCCTGCCCATCCACCTTTACGGAACCAGAATCCATGGTGTCCAGCCCACCAATGCAGTTCAGTAAGGTTGATTTTCCGGAACCGCTCGTGCCTTGAATAACGCACATTCTCCCACGCTTTATCCCTGTGGAAACACCTTTCAACACCTGCACATAACTGGTATCCTTTCCATAGCTTTTCTTGACCCCTTTTACTTCCAGATACATCATAACTCCTCCTGTCTTTTCACATCAACATAACATTGTTATGTTGATGTTATGTAAAATGCCGTACGAATTACGGCAAAATTTACATCTTTATACACTCCGTATACGCCAACGGAAAGGACGCATTCAGCAGCGTATGATTTCTCACTTTCCATCCATTTCTGTTCAGAAAGGCAAGATACTCATTTTCTGTCCACTTATGCTCTGTTTGAAATCCAACAATGCCCATTCCCTTTGAAAGTAGTCGCTTTGAAAATCGCATCTTTCCATGTACAAATGTAGGGGCAATACAAACACCATCTGATTTCAAGACACGATTAATTTCCGATAATGCTTGTTCTGGGCTCGGCATAATATGCAGTGCATTTGAAATAATTGCCACATCAAAAGACGCATCCGCAAATTGCAAATCGCATGCATCGGCAACCGAAAAATGCAGATTTTTGGGTTGGTTCCCTTTTCGTGCTTCCGCAATCATTTTCTCAGAATAATCGGTTGCCTCTATGCTCTTTGCATATTCTGCAATATTTTTTGCAATAAGACCGGTACCCGTTGCAAGCTCTAAAACGCACTTCTGCTTTACTGTTCTACGTATCAGTGTATACATCTGCTCATAGGCAGAACGATCCTTTTTCATAAAAAAATTATAAATAGGAGCATAGTGATCCCAATTTTTTTGATTCATTTTTCCTCCGGAATCAATATCATTTCCATCCAGCCTTTTACCAGATAATTCATAATTATATGCATATAATACATTGCTCTTTGTTCGTTCGGTTCATGGGTCAGCAAATGAATAAAGGCATCAATATTCATATGAGTTAACCAGTGCATCATATAACTGCTGATCTGCATACCCGGTGTTTGTTTTGCCATGTTTTCTGCCATAGCAGAGTAACTCTGTTCCGTCATATCTACAATATCGTCCACGCAGTTTTCAAATGCTGTTCCCTGTGCTTTTGTCAGTAGCAGTAAAAAGGCATCTCGATGTGCATAGAGATGATGGATCAACTGCCTGTCTCTTATACACATC
>DYCW01000095.1 GCA_019417865.1 Ruminococcus sp.
TGTCCATTCACAACTGTACAAAAATCCATTTTACATATATGTATCATAAAAATACTAATAAAAAGAGCAGCTGTCCGCTTTCTATCAAAACGGCAACTGCTCTTTGTTCTCAATCTCTCTGACGGATCATTCTAATTCATGCAAATACTGCTTATTCTGCTGAATCAATTCTGTCAGCTTCTGCTGCGGCATGGTTACAATGGAGAAACTTGCCGATGTTCCAGTTGCTGCACAGTTGATTGCTGCGGTATTTCTTGCGGTTACCTTTGCAATATAATCACCATCCGGCAATGTAAATGTATATCGCAGCCCGGTTAAACCAAAGACAGATTGTACACACTTTCCTGTCTCCGCTTCACAAATCCGCACATCATATTCATCTGCATACATGCTGTCATTCCATTGTACTTGTATGCTGCCATCTGTCAAACCATTGTTTACTCGAACAGCTGGTTCTAACGGCAAATTCTTAACAGTAAACGGAACTTCCGAACTAACAGCCTGTGCCACCGCATTTTCCGCCTGCACATGGGCAATATAATTCCCCTGTTCTAACGCTATCTGCTGACCCGTACTTTCCGTTTTCTGCTGTACCACCATTTCTCCGTCCTCAGTTTGTACTGTTACTTGATAACTCGCTGCACCGTCTACTGCATCCCATTGCAGCAAAACCGGCATCAGACTACCATTGGAGGAAACGGTTAATGCTGGCTCTTTCATGTTGTAACTCAAGGGGATAAATAACTGTGTCTCTTTCGCCTGTGCCGACTGCAAAACCAATTCTGTTTGATTATCGGAACGAGTGAGCATTTTTCCGTTCTGATAAAACATCACACTGCCATCTTTTTGATACAATGTCCAGATTTGATATACCTGTCGCTCCGCAGTCTGTTCCTGTAAAGAAAGCGTACCATTTTCCGCTGCGGAAAGTGCTAACCCAGTTTGACTATCCAATAGATAATAGCCACTTTCAGTCTTTTGCAGCTTCCAGATTTGTTCAGCGGTATCATTCTTTTCTATCATTTGCACACTGCCATCTGCTTGCGGTGTCAAAAACTGACGGCTCTCTGGCTGTTCAAAACGCAGCAATGCACCATCTTCTGCCTCCCATTTCTGCTGTTCTGTAACAGTAAACGTCACAGGTGTTCCCTTTGTAGTACCTGCCGCATTGACCTGCTGTAAGACAGCGGTATAAGTACCAGCAGAAAGCGTGGTACGATAAGAAGTCCCCTGCAAACCATTTTCTATGTACAGCGGTGTCTGACTGGTATCCGTACCACTCCAAATAGAAAGCGTATAACCGGCAGTCTCTGTGGAGGCTGTCCATTGCAATGTAGTTGACATCGGGAAGGTACCAGCCTGCACAGTCAGCGATACAGCGGTCGGTGCCTGTAAGGTCTGAATAGAAAAGGCTGTGGACAATGAAAATGCGATATCTTGCAAATTCAGGGATTCCTGCAAAATCAAACCACTTTCTGCATCCTGTAAAAGAAAACCGGTTTCTGTTTCATAGAGAAACCAACGGCTTGCCTGCTCGTCCAACGTCAATGTACCAGTTTGTCCATTCAAATAATAGCGTCCCTCTGATTGCAGAATAAAATAACTCCCATCTTCTTGCCGGATAAAATGCCAATTCTCCTTTTGTTCGCTCTTCTGTAGCAACAGCTGCTTGCTGCTGTTTATAGAAAGTGTTTTTGCCTCACTGCCACACTGGATCGCAGCATAAAAGTCTGTCCCCATATCATATGGGGTAGGTGCAACAGTGACATAAGTTTCATAATAGGGATAAAACGTATCCCGTGCCAACTCTGCTCTGCCTGTCCGATAAATCGTACTACAAACCTCGTAGACAGCTGCCCATGAATAAGCGGCATCATATGCACCCTGTGCAGAATTTTCAAAATTCGTTAGAAGTGTATTATAATAATAGGGAGAATAGGTGGTCAATAAATCATATTCCAGATAGGCAAGCTGACCGCTCAGGGAGTCATAGGCATAGCCATTTTGGCTGCAAAATGCCTGTAACGCCTCATAACGAGGTCCATTCCATTGGCAAATTCCATAACTGATTTTTTGATTGGTATCAATACAGGAAGCGGTTGGCTCAAACCCGCTTTCTTGATAAATATTCGCCAAAATGCCACTGGCAGTAGCCGTATTCAGCTGTAATGTATCTGTTAGAAATTCGTAAATAATCTCTTCATTGCTCTCCAGTTCGACTGCAAAAGCAGAAAGCGGCATTGCTGTACAGCTCAACAGCAGACTCAATGCAGCAGCAATCCATTTTTTTTGTTGTTTCATGAAAACCTCTCTTTTCGGTTGGGTATTGCTTGTTTCTTTCTCCTGTCACATAAAAAGACAGGCATCCAGACAATCCCCGGTCATCCCAACCATATTATACTGAATTTTGTGTATCCTGTCAATATCGGAGCGGAATTTTACAGAAATTCCCGTCATTTATCACAATCGTCACAACTGTTTTTCACCATTCTTTCATACGATAGCGGCGAATTTTTACAAATGTGATACGACAAAAGACGCACCTTCTTCCATAAAAAAACAAGAAGCATTTCATCGAATTTTCTGGAATTTACCTATGACAACACACATAATTTTCACAGTCATCCAGTATGATTACAGATAGACAGAGGAATTACAATTCCCTCTGAATTGCGGAATCTTCCGCCGCCTTACCGTTTCCGTGTGTAGAAACGGACCAAAAACACCTTGCCCATTTGGGCAGTTCTCATAAAATACCCCCTTTATATAAAGCAGAATGGTTCCCACCGTTCTGCTTTATATTTTGTTAGAAACTTGACTTTACAGAGAAAGGGCAGTATAATAGAAGATAGAAAATGAAAGAGATTACGCACCTTTCAACTATGTTTCATTTCTCTTCACGGCTGACATAAAAAGGAATCTAAAATATGTATTACGAAATCAAAACGAAGCGATTGTTATTGCGTCCCTTGTGCATGAATGATTTTGAAACCACACACATTTATACGACAAACAAAGACTTAACACGCTATATGATGTTTCTTCCTCACACTACAGAAGAAGAAACAAAAAGCTTCTTAAAAAATGCAACTGCAAACTGGCAACAAAATAACCCATGCCAATACGAATTTGCAATTACACTTCATGGCAAACACATCGGTGGAATTTCGATAGAAATATTAGACAAGGCATACCAAAAAGGAATGTTGAGCTGGATTCTGCATCCAGATTACCATGGGCAAGGTTATATGACAGAAGCAGCAAGTGCATTGGTTGATTTTTCACAAAGGAAAATTGGTTTAAACGAATGCATTGCCTGCTGTGATGCAAGGAACGCAGCCTCTGCCAGTGTCATGAAGAAAATTGGTATGCATTTAGTAAATGATACCGGAAGCCGCACTTATCCCAAAACAGGCGAAATCGCACCAGAACTGGTTTATGCAATCACGCTTTCAACGGAATATACAAATTCTAAATAAGGAGGTATCCAC
>DYCW01000096.1 GCA_019417865.1 Ruminococcus sp.
TTTAATGGTAGCGTTGATCCGCCGGTTACAACCGCCACTACTACTGCAACAACAACGACTACAATGGAAACGACAGCTTCCACCACGACAGAAGGAAGTGCAGAAACGACAACAACTTCACAGACAACTACCACAACGCCTAAGCAGACCACACAGTCCGGCGGCGGCTCCGATGTCATATTGACGGATGTTGCATTTGGAACAGAGATTGATATCCATGCGTATCAAGATATTGCTTCCATTGATATTGTCATTCAGGAACGTCCGGAATACGGTATGAACGGTAATCTCTGGTTCGACAGTTATAGTGAACCTACTGATTTTTCATTGGATGATTTCGATGGAACTGTACTCACTGTTACGCCGTCAGAAGATTATAGTACAATGACAATTAACCAGTATTATGGTGGCACGACTTTGGAGAAGGTTGTCATCCATCTGAAGGGCGGGGTTGTCACGACCGATTCTACGACAGAAGAGACCACCACTACCACGGCGGTCACTACGGTTACAACAGAGGAAACCTTGCCGGTTGGAGATGTCAACGGAGACGGGGAGACCGATTTGACGGATTTGGTTTTGCTGCAAAAGTATCTGGTTCGTAGAGGTACTCTGACGGAAGAACAGGCTAAGCGTGCGGATTTGAATGCAGACAATCGGCTCAATGTCGTAGATGCCATATTGCTCAGAAGACTGCTTTTGCAGAACGGTTAAACACAAATCATTGGCATTTCCTTGAAAACCAAAAAAGAAACGGTCTGGAGCGAGGGGTTCCAGACCGTTTTTTCGTTGCAATTGACAGCATTTATTTTTATTGAACTTGCAATAAGAATCGCCTTAATAAAATAGAATCCGTGATATTGACTGCTTTGTCAAGATTATAGTCCGCACGTTGCCACTGTTCCAGTGTCAGGGTATCTCGACGCAGTAAATACCGATGCAGCATGACCAAGTCCGTCAAATCGGTCTTGCCGTCTGCATTGATATCACCTTTCGTTTCTTCGTTGGAAGTTTCAGGCACCAGCCAGTGATCCGTTACAGAAATCATGCAGAGCAGCCGAATGGTATCCCCATAGTAAACATCTTCGCCGTAGTTGCTGATATAATCCCAAAGGGTTTCTTCCCATTCTGAAGATGCACTGTCGCAGGCGGCTGCCACCAAAAAGGGGGCTACAAAACAAAGGTCGTTGTAATCTTCTGTTGCTGTACCATCCAGTGTATAGCCCGCCATAATTTGATCGGGATCGCCGTTTGTTGTTTTCTGTATCCATTGATTCAGTTTGTTCAGAACGGTTTCGATCGTTTCATTTTTTGCGTGATACAAGTTGTCCACACCAAGCCGCCAGGGCGTACGGCAGCTGTTATAGGCATACTGCCCGTCTGTTACATCCTCTAAAAAATTGGCTGGTGCTGGTATCAATTTACCGTTTGCATCTTTAATGATAAAGTCCGGCAGCAAACCGGTTTGCTGCTCTTCTGTGATAGAGGCAATCACGGCACAAGTTCCATCATAAAGCTGATTCCAGCGGGGATCACCAGTTACGTCTGCAAAGATCGGAAAATACTGCAAGATAAAGTCGGAAGAGCGGGTGGCATGGTAGTAAGTTTCTCCTGGTTCTGACCAGTGTACCCAGTCACCGAGCTGTAATAACCAGTCCGTTTGATTGACTTCATATTCCATAATATCATTTATGACAGACAGTGCAGTCTCTCGATAGTTGATGATACCGTCACTGCCCCATTTTTGGTCAGCCAGCAGGAGAGAATAGGCAATATCCAGATCGCCGTCTGTGGCAGAGTCTGCTTCGCCGCCTTGCATGGCACCATCTGTTGCACCATCAATGAGGGCAGTGCCGTTATCACATTGCTGCCATGACATCAGATTTGGTCCAATGTCGCTCAGATGTGCCCGATAGTAGCGGTACATGCCATCAAACGTGGATTTTGCATCGGTGTCGTAGTCTGCCATACAAACCGTAATCAACATACCATAGCCGTGTGCCTCTGAAACTGTGACGGGAACAGAAACGCCGTCCCCGGCATACCGTTCGTCGCTGTAGGAAACATAATACTGTGGGTCACCCGTTTGTACATAGGTATCCTCCATGACGTAGGTATCTTTCCATTGCAGATAGGTTTCCTGCAGGGTCTGTTCCCGATTGGAATCTGCTGCATATGCTGCAGTAGAAAACAAGCTGCCGTTCTGTACGATGAGCAGAGCAGCTGTCAGGATGACCGTGATTTTTTGGTGTTGTTTCATAAAAAACCTCCTGATTTGTTTGTGTTTTTATTATACCATATTCGTAGAGGCGGGTCAAGATTTTTGATAGAAATAAGGAAAATAGGGGCAGACATTTTTTCATACGGATGGATTCGCTCTAAATAAGGCTGCCTTATCTTTGTTCTTGTTCTTCCTTAAGGGCATCAGTGGGAAATTCCTATTTTCGCATTCTGCAAAAATCACAGAAAAAAGCAAAAAATGCTTTTGCAAACAAGAATCTTTGTGAATTTCTTGACAAGATACCGCTGAATCTGGTACAATAAGCGTATAGAAAGGAAAATGGTTTCCTTTTCTCCGGCTGGAACATTTGGCAGAACTGCCGGAATCCATAGTAAGAATCGGAAAGGACTTGATAAACATGGGATTGACATTAACCGAAAAGATCCTGAAAGCCCATCTGGTAGAGGGCGAACTGAAAAAAGGTACAGAAATTGGGATTCGCATTGACCAGACGTTGACACAGGATGCCACCGGTACAATGGCATATCTGGAATTTGAGGCAATGGGTGTGCCGAGAGTACGGACAGAACGCAGTGTTGCCTATATCGATCACAATACCCTGCAAAGCGGTTTTGAGAATGCAGATGACCACCGCTTTATCGGCAGTGTTGCCAAGAAGCACGGCATTTATTTCTCCCGTCCGGGTAACGGCATTTGCCATCAGGTACACCTGGAACGCTTCGGTGTACCAGGCAAGACCCTGATTGGTTCGGACAGCCATACCCCGACCGGCGGCGGTATCGGTATGATTGCTATGGGTGCAGGCGGTCTGGATGTAGCGGTTGCAATGGGTGGCGGTACCTACTATATTACCTGCCCACAAATCGTAAAGGTAGAGTTGACTGGCAAGCTGTCTCCATGGGTGGCTGCAAAGGATGTCATTCTGGAAGTGCTCAAGCGGCTCTCTGTGAAAGGCGGCGTTGGCAAGGTCATTGAATACTGTGGCGAAGGGGTAAAGAGTCTTTCCGTTCCGGAACGTGCTACCATCACCAATATGGGTGCAGAACTGGGGGCAACAACTTCCATTTTCCCGTCTGATGAAGTGACCAAGCAGTTCCTGGAAGCACAGGGCAGAGGGGAAGTCTGGACAGAACAGAAGGCAGATCCCGATGCCGTTTATGATGAAGTGGTAGAAATCAATTTGAGTGAACTCGTTCCGCTGGCTGCCTGTCCGCATTCTCCGGACAATGTCAAGAGTGTTGCAGAAATCGGCAAGCTGAAAATTGATCAGGTTTGCATTGGTTCCTGCACGAACTCCTCTCTGTTGGATATGATGAAGGTGGCTTACATCCTGAAGGGCAAGACCGTCCATCCAGATGTTTCCCTGTCCATTGCACCGGGTTCCAAGCAGGTACTGACCATGATGGCAGATCTGGGCTTGCTGAAAATCATGATTGATGCGGGTGCCAGAATTTTGGAAAGTGCGTGCGGTCCGTGTATCGGTATGGGACAGTCACCTAACAGCGGCGGTATCTCACTCAGAACATTCAACCGTAACTTTGAAGGCAGAAGCGGAAC
>DYCW01000097.1:0-1173 GCA_019417865.1 Ruminococcus sp.
CCAATCGGCATAATTGCACCGATTACCTTATCATTTGCCACCACCTGCACAACTTCATTCGGTGCAGTAATCAAATATTGGTACTTATCTCCAAATAGCTTGTAGTATTTTTCATCAATCCAGCAACAAGCAGCTCCATTTCCGGATTCCATCTTTCGAATCAAGTTTTTGGTATCCAGTTCCTGCAAGACATTTGTAGATTGTGCAATGTAAGCATTTGGGCGATTCTCAAAATACTTTCCCAGGCTGTAGACACGTCTGATTTTTTCATGCTCCAAAGTCAGGTATCAGCTATCTTGTGGAATCCGCACCACATAGCAGCCATTTGAAAGATAGATACCATCTGTATCCATCTGATAGAGCATTTCACAAGACAGCTTGTACAGTTCCTTCAAAATTTCAGTCTGAATTTTCAACGTATTCATTTTTTCAACATTCCTTTCACATTTCCACTTTCATCAGCGACTTCAATCTGCAATTGAATGCAATTCAAGTCGATTCCATACGCATCAAGCAAATGCTGCTTTTGCTCTTTCACACTCGGTGCTTTTCCAAAAATCGGCGGCATTTCTGCGATTGCCTTGACATTCTCATAAAAATTAGAAAGTCGTTTCCCACGCCAATTATAGTGCCATTCCAGAGTAGTCATACACATGGCAATGCCTTGCAGCACTGCCGATGTGAAATTTTCTGCCATTTCCGATTCTGTATAAAGCTTATTAGGCTTCAGGTCTGGTCGTTTCATCTCCATCCCTCCGATTCCAACGTGACAAATCGCTATCCTGAAAAATGACATCTGTGCCGCATTGCTTGCACTGTACAGCCACCGAACCCATTACCGGCATCACTTCCAATTCCATGCCGCCGCAGAACGGGCAGGGCATTAACTCAGAACCATCCATCGTCTTCCGCTCCTGTCTCTTTGTCTCCTGCCACTTCAAAGGAAATCAATGCTTTTCGGATGACCGCTTGCACCTGGAATGATTCCATTGTCAAATTCCTTGCGAATGTTTCCGCCAACTTCAACGTGGCAACAAATCCTTCCTGATAATCCTCCCGCAGCTTCTGCTTCAATTTTTCATAGCACTGCCCGAGCTTTTCCATCTCTTCTATTACTTCTTCCAATTCCTCCCGCAATACACTTTCTGCTTCGTGCATGGAGTGGAATGTTTC
>DYCW01000097.1:1273-3741 GCA_019417865.1 Ruminococcus sp.
ATGCCCTCTTCCTGAAGCAAGTGCAGTTCATTGCATCGTTGTGCTTCTTTTTTGCTGTCATGAAGATGTCCGTAAGCACACGGCGTTTTCTTTGCGTGAAATTTATTTGCCACTTTGCACCTCCCATGTTTCCGGCTCTATCTGTAATCCGCAAATTTGGTTTGCGAGCTGCTTGCAAATAGGGCAACCGTTCTGACTGTAATAATCCTTTTGCTGCTGAATCTGCCGCAAAATATGCATATCATGCTCGCCAATCCGATTCAGCAATTCAAAATCCCGATACGTTCGCAGAATGACTTTTTTCTCTTCCCGTGCCTGTTCGGCGGTGATGGCGTGGACGGCGAATAGGGCGTACAATGCACGCATTTGCAAAAAGTAGTAGGTATCTGGCATATTCAGCCCAGAAGGCAATATTTGCTGTCCATTTGCCCTCGAATCCAATTCTTTTAAATCCATCTTTTCACCCCCCTCAAAATGGCAATGCCTCTTTCTCTTCTACACAGACTTCTGCTTTGAATGGGAAGGAATAAGCTTTCCCATCGCTGTTCTTTTGATACAGCCGCTTGGAACGCTTATTATGTAGAATTTCCACCCGTTCCTTTCCCGTCAGCAACACCCCCGTTGCACGATTTTTCCGCACGGACAGCAGTGTGATAGCCTTTTCACCAGCCTGTTTTGGATTTGTCCGGTCAAGCGAAATTACCGTATCTGATAAATTGGTAATATCGCCACTGCCGCTGATGTCATCATTTTCCAATTCTTTCCCATTATTTTTTCTAGGATGGGCAACCAATAAAATGACAATTTGCAGCTTTTGTGCCAATGCTTTCAACTTTTTCACGAACTTACTTTGTGCCCGATAGAGTTCGTCCTCTGATTCCAGTGCCGTCATCAGATTATCCACAATCACGAATTGCACTCCGTATGCCCGAACCGCCTGCTCTATTTCCGTGCAAATGTCACAATCTGGCATTTCTGCCATTGCTGTATTATCCATAATGTACAGCTTGTGCCGATACCAGTTGGAAAGCTGCTTTTCTGCGGCAGCATCCAGATAGTAGGAGAAATGGGAAGTGGAGATTTTTTGCTTGATGGCAGCCTCTCCAGCCAGCTGAAAATCCAGCCATCGCTTTGCCTCATAATCTGCCAGTTCGCCGGAATACAATAGCACTTTCCAATTTTGCCATAGTGCAGCAATCGCAATCATGCTGGCAAAGGTGCTTTTGCCTGTCCCACGCTTCCCAGTAAGGGTGATAAGCTGCCCTGCATAGAATCCGCCTAGTGTGGTATCCAGTGCCGGAAACATCGTCTGAAAGTGCGGTACATCATCCAAATTGATGGGGACAATATCTGCCATCTCCCGAATCGTGCAGGGCGTCCATTGCTCTGCTTTTTCCACACAAGTACGGACGGCTTTTTCCCCATAGCTGCGTAGGATGTCGTTGGCATCTTTTTCACCAAGGTAATCTTTTTGGCGTGGCGTGCGAATTTTCAGATTTGGGAAACTCTCTTGTAAAGCCTTTGCCAGCGTGATTTCACCCCGCTCGCAATCGCCAAATGCTACAATGGTATCGAATTGATTCACAAATTCCTTGCAGTGCTGCACCCATGTGAATCCTCTCGCCCCATTTGGCACGCTGACTGCATTGGGGATTCCAGCACTTGCTACACTTAAGGAATCAATTTGTCCCTCTGTAATAATAAGAGTTCGACTAATTTCCGGATTACAATGATTCATGCCAAATAAAATTGGCTTGCAATCCTTTTCGCACCATTCCTTTGCCCCATCTCGTTTAGGGTCATAATTTATCAACCGATACTTTACAAATTCCATTTTTTCGTATTCCGTACCATCTGCATTGGCATGCCTAGTATAGAATGGAAAAATCAGTTGATTAGGGTTGTCCGCCGCCGTTGTCACATTGTATTGTGCTGTAATTTCCTTTCGAATTCCTCTACGAAATAAATATTCCGCTGCTGGTGTAGTCGTCAGAAGTTTGACTTGCGGCAATTCCCGATAAGGTGTAGCAGTTAGCCCTAGGTCATAATCAAAGTCTCGGCATAGCTCTACGAAATGCCCGGTATAGCCGCAGGAGGCACGAGGACAGCAGAACGCACCGGATACGAGATTGATAGAAAATGTCCACTGGTCACCGTGCCCTTTGCTATGGCACTGCGGACAATATTGAAATCGTAATTCATTGCCATGTTCTTTTGTTGCGATGCCCATTGCTTGTGCAAAGGAGAATACATCTTCCCGCTGCATTTCATACTTCATCCGAGCACCTTCTTCTTATCCGGTGCGAATGGTGCGTCAGCACCATTCGTCTCCGGTTGTATCTACATATTCTATAGAATCTTCGATTCTATATTCTATATTATGTGTCGTCTGTGACGCAGGTACTTGTGTCGTCTGTGACGCAGGTACTTGTGTCGCCTGTGACGCAGGTACTTGTGTCGTCTGTGAC
>DYCW01000097.1:3841-6899 GCA_019417865.1 Ruminococcus sp.
CTGTGACGCAGGTACTTGTGTCGTCTGTGACGCAGGTACACTTGTGTCGTCTGTGACACAGGTACGCAAAAGAATTTTGTTTGTCTTGCCTTGCCCATTATCCTCTATGTAAAATGGATACATCTTACAAATAAATTCTACTGTTCTTTGAATATTTCTTCTATCGTCGGTATTCAATACCTTTGCAATGTAAGAAATAGTCAGTTTATCTCGTTCCCTTTTTCTGGTATCAAACATTTTCCACAGAATTAAAGCGAGTACACGATGAGAAATCGGGATATTTTCATTTGCAATCACTTGCTTTAGAAAAGAAATCGGAACGGGAACAAACGGCTGTGATAATTTCTGCTTAGATTCTTCCATGTGTACGCCTCCGATTTCTCAATGATTAAAATGGTACATCGCCATCACTTAAAATTTCCTCAAAGTCGCTCAAATCGCCAACCGCTGCCGCTGGATTAGGCTGCTGTACGGGCTGCTGTGGCTGGAAAGCATTCTGCGGATAATTCTGAAATGCCTGTTGTGGCTGCTGTGCTGCAAAATTGGCTTGCTGTACGGGCTGTGTTGCCGTTTGTGGCGTTGCTGGCATACTAAATGGATTGGACTGCTGAGACGCTTGTGCAGCCCCCCAGACGCCGCCTGTTGGCTGTGGTGCGGCTGCTGCAAATGGATTGGCGGCTTGTGGCTGTAATCGCCGGATTTCCGGTATTTGAAAATCGCCGCTGCGGATTTTTGCTGCATCTGTTAAAAATGCTGGCTCGGTGAAAATGCCTTTTTTCCCATCAATATCGTACTCTGCTTCTCGGAATAGCACGCCAACCAGTTTGCCCTTAAATACATCAGGGTCATAGCCAGCTTCAATATTCAGCTCCGGCATGCCGTTGGAGCGGGTGATGCTGTTGATTTGTCCCTTGTAGAAAGCAATCGCCTTTTTGTATTTTTCTGCATCTCCATGATTGGTCGGCAGGAAAATCTTGTAAACGCCTTTCCATTTCCGCTCGTACTGGCTATTTTTCGACGCATTCCAGAGCTTCGTAAAGTGGGCAGCATATTCGCCCTCCTGAATGTCGATTTGCAGCTTGATGAAGGTGCTGCCGCTCTGCGTGGAATCCACGCCCACATTGAGAATCCGGCAGACATAGCCACCTGCTGGCAGCTTCGGGATGGATACACCACCCGTCTGCTCCGGAATTGCGTTTGCCCCTGCGATACCTTGTAACATTGCCATGATTTTTACCTCCAAATTTTATTTTTCCAATCCGTAGTAATTACGGATGGTTTCGTCAACTAACTTTAAATCATTGTCCATTTCCAAAGGGAACATTTCCATTGGACTTTTTGCTGTACTATTCCCGTTGGCTTGTGTCGTGAAGAAATGCCGCCCAGCCGCATCCGACTGGCATAATAGCACGATGGAAAATAGTCCCTCTACTGTAAGCTTTTCATCCAGCATTTTTCCAATCGTCTTTGCTTTCAGTCGCCGATTGCCCGCATTATCGTAGGAAGCTTCCACATGATGCAGGAAGTACACGATGCAGTCCGGCGGTGTATTTAGCTGAACGAATCTGATAAGATTGCTGAAATTAAGAGCCATATTCGTAAATTTTTCATATCCCTTTTCGCTAGCATGTGCGAGAAATTCAAATGCAAGTAAATACTGGCTATCATCAATTGCATATCGCTTTAAATTATGAGCATTTAACGCATTTACAATGGATGTATAATCCGCATTATTTACCATTGGCAACTGTTTCCGAAATGGAAGCGGTTTGCTGGCTACATTGAAAATGCCGATTTCGCTTGGCTCAAAATTGCGTAGGGAAGTGCTTTTCCCACTGCCAGATTCACCCATAATCAGAACGGGGATTCCCATACTATTGCCACCTCACTTAATCATGATGGACTGTGTTTTTGCAAGAGAACAGCCATCCAATTGCCCACCTGATTGCAGGAATGCCTTAATTTCCGATTTTTTCAGTTCTGGCTTTGCGTATTTCAAAAAGTTTTCCTGCCCACTTTGCTCCAGTTGCTGGATTACGGTGGATTCATTCTGAATCTGCAACGAGGCGGGATTATTCCGGATGGTGATTCTCGCCCGAATACCATCCACTTTTTTTAGGTGCATCTGCACCATATTCCGCATCAGGTATTCCTTTAGGGAGGCTGCACAACGCTCATAGGATTTTCGCCGCTCTGCCAGCTTCTCTTCTTCTTGCTTCAAGGCATCGGCTTTCACGCTCAATTCCTTTATGTATAGGGCGGTGTTCTCGGCTTTCAAGTTAAATTCCTGCTCCATCCCGTCCAGGGTGTCAAACCAGGCAGTTTCCACTTCTTCCTGTGGAATGCCCATAGCATCCGCCTGCTCTGCTAGGCTGTCCAATTGGTCGAATAATTCCGCAAATTCAGCGGAAATTTCAAATAGTCTGCTCATGATTGGATTCCTCCTTTTTCTTTGGTTTGTCTTTTCCTGGAAAAATCATTCCAGCGTGGTCGGCACACCGCTTTTTCCCATCTGCACACGGATAGAGCGGTACGCTGCTGATTCCGCAGCTTACGCATTTTTCATTGTTCATTCTCATATTCCTCCGTTATCATCAATTTTTCAACCGGCATTCCAAAATAATTTGAAAGCTTGAGCCATTCTTTTGCTGAGAAATTGGTAGTCCCTTGCAAACGTTTTTTGATATATACCGCTGCATAGCTATCATATTTTGACTCATTTGGGTGCAAAATTTTGTACAATCCTCTTAGTGTTGTTTTCGTTCTCATCATGCATTCAGTTATGTTTGGAAAAATGCATCCATCCAAGCGACTGCGTTTTTCTGAAATGCAACTGTGCAGTATCCCTTGTATATACTGCCTTGTGCATCCCATATGCTCGGCAATCTGTTCGAATGTGAATCCATCAAGACGCAGTGTAAATGCCTCTATTTTTTGTTCTCGTGTCATGCTTGACATTCCTTTCTCCCTATGATAAAATAGGGCTATAGACTTTTTTTCATTTGTCCCCGTTACCGGTTGCCGCCGGTGCGGGGATTTTTACTTTTCAGCAGCAGCC
>DYCW01000098.1 GCA_019417865.1 Ruminococcus sp.
TGTTTCCGGTATGCCATTCACATAGAACATACCGCCATTATCGGTTGTCTTGTTTACAATGGTAGTGGCACTATCCATATATATCATACTGCAATTATCTGCGATTGCACTTTCAACCGTACAGCCTGCCATTCGCATTTCGCTGAAATCACAGGACACGGACGCCAGTTCACAATTTTTCATGGAAACAGTCGTTCCAGCAGATACTGTCAAATCCTCCGCCTTACAGCTACTCAACGTAATATCAGAACGTGTCGCTGTGAAAAAACCGTTTATTTGCACACCGGTAAATGTTCCCGTTCCCAGCAGGGCACAGACATTTGCATCTATGACGGCCTGCACGGAGTTGGATGTAGACCGGAAATCAATGTTGTTACCCCATAATATTACACCTGTTCCAATACCAGATACCGTTTCACTTGCTGTAAATGTTTGACCAGCTGTCAGCCGGATGGTTGCCATCTGGTACTGTTTTGCAACTTGCAATGCCTTGTCTAGACTTTGAAATGCCGTGCCGGATGTAGTGCCTGTATTCTCATCGCTGCCCGTTTCCCTATTGACATAAATGGTAATACTTTCTTGCAGAATACCACCAGCTTTCAAGGCCTCCACATCTGTTTTCACAGTCGACAATTCTGTTTTTGCTGCCGTGGCGGCGTTATATGCTTCTTCTGCCTTAGTCTGTGCCAATGTAGCAGCCCCCTTTGCATCCACAGCCGCCGTATTGGCCGCTGCTACGTCTTCAGCATCTGCAGCACCAGCCGCCAGTTTTTCCAGCCCATCAGCAATGGATTTTCGCACATAAGCCCCCCAACTGTTGGTACGGACTTCTTGTACTTCTGCTGTAATATCAATCATGGTTCTTCGCTCCTTTACGTGCCATATCGTTTCGCAATGGCCTGCCGTCTGCCTAGTTCTGTATCCATATACGGTGCGATTCCTTTCGTCACTGCTTTTCCGTCCAACTCCACTGTTGTTTCCACGCTGACACCCTGCATGGCAGAAACCATGCCTTGAATCAGCCGGTCGTAATCAATGAACAGAACTTGATCTGCATCGGCTCTGGCAGCTTCCTGTGCATACGCCTTGCTGATGTCGTGCGGAATCACCTGTGTGCCGTTCGGTAAATTGACTAATTCTCCCCTGCCGCCCTCATTGATGGCAGCAAATCCGCCTTTCCAGTTGTCGGTACCATGGGCCAGATAATCCAGCGGAGCAATGGAAACACCAGGAATCGCATTGATGACATCAATGGCAAAGTTAATGCCGCCGATAAAGCCGTTAATCAACCCTTTTGCACCATTGATTAAAGTGTCTATCGCTTCTCCAATCCCATCAAAAATTCCGCCGACAAAGTCCGTCAATCCATTCCACATCCCTTTGATTTTGTCAAAAACGTTGGAGAAAATATTCTTCACTTTGTCCATGATATTCTTCACAACGCTGAATATCGTGTTGAATACATTGGAAACGATTGCAGAAAGATTGGAAATGAGGCCAGATGCCACAGTCACAAAAGCAGAAATCTTATTGCTAATTTTAGAAGCATAGTCTGCAACAAATGACCAAATACTGGACACAACAGTCCAGACTACATCTAAAATACCGCCAATAAAATCAATGATAGGGGTAATCAATTCCAGAATGATGGCAATCAAATCCGCAATATAAGTGATAATTGGCGTAACCACCGCCATAATTCCGTTGATAATTGCCATAACGACAGAAATAATTGGCTCTAAAATAGAAATCACTGTACTAATTGCACTGCTGACAGTCGAAACAATTCCAGTTATGACCGGCAGAAGTGCTTCAATTACTGCCATAATCACATCTATCACAGAAATCACAATATTGATGGCTGCCGTAATTGCTGGCATTAAGGTCGTAATTAGATTGGATATCATGTTGATAACATTGGTAATAATCGGTGCTAGCTGCTCTATCAATTGTGCAATGACAGGGGCTAAAGCGGCAACCAGCTGTCCAACCATGCTAATGATTTGCGTAAACACTGGCAATAGCTTTTGTATCAAATCTACTATCACCGGAAGAATTTGCTGAATGATTGGCATGACAGCATCTATAATAGAGGAGATTGCCGGAATCAGGGCAGAAATAATTTGTGTCACCACTGGCATAAGAGTTTGAATCAGGTCAGTGATTGCCGGTAAAATTGACGATACGATTGCAGTAACAATCTCCGTAATAACCGGTAAAATTTGCTTCACCACATCTATAATTTGTGCAATCAGCGGTGTAACGGCTGTGAGAATTTCAGAAATAGCCGGCATAATGGCAGCAAATATCTCTCCAATCATCTGTGCCACTTCTGTAATAATCGGCAGCAGCATGGTGATTAGTTCCTGTACGATGGGAATTATCTGCACAATGATGCCAGAAACAATTGTAATAATCTGCGTCAGAACGGGAACTAGGCTTTCTATGATTTGTGTGACAACTGGCACAAGAGACAACAGGGTAGATTGCAATGCCGGTAATAGAGCACTGCCCATACTGGTAAAGGCAGTGACAATGGATTCTATCGCCGGCTGAATGGCAGCGATTGCCGTTTGAATGGTTGCCTGTATCTCCTGAAATGCTCCCTGCATTTCCATTTTTGCAAGGTCGCTGCTATTGTAAAGCCATGTAAATCCAGCGACCAAAGCAGCAATACTGCCCACTACAATTAAAATAGGGGCTGACATGCCGCCGATGATGCCTGTTACCTTTGAGAGCATCCCGAAGGCACTACCCACTGTAGAGGACAATTTTCCAAACGCTCCGACAACACCGCCAATCACAGAAGTTGCTTTTCCGACTACCATCAACGAAGGACCCAGTGCCGCCGCTGCAATGGCAATCTTTTCTATCGGTACACCGGCATCCTGCCATTCCGCAATTTTTTCCCGCACCATCTCAATTTTTTCGGCAATCGTTCCGAAAATCGGGGCAATGGTTCCGGCTTGTGCCAGTGCTTGAATCCGAGTGAGTGCAGCATCCAATGCCCCTACAAAACCATTCTCATTAAAGGCGGTTGTCATTGCAGAAAAAATGCCTGCTATCGTTTCTGCTGTGGTCTGGATAGTTGGCAAAAGGGACGTCCCAACTGTGATGGAAAAGGATTCAATTGCCCCTTGCATGTTCTCAATCGCACCGCCGACACCGGATTTCATTGCTTTGGATGCGGTTGCAGAAGCGCCATCACAATTCTGTAAAGCATTGGTCATTTCCTCAATGCTGCCTGGTGTGGCATTCATCATGGTCTGCAAGCCGGATAACGCTTCTGTGCCGAAAATCGTTGCCAGGGCATTTTCCTTGGCTTCATCGGTCAATCCAGCTGTAGCGGTCTGCAGTTCAGCGATAATCTGTCCGATGGATTTCATCTTGCCTTCATTGTCAAAGAAGGAAATGCCCAGTTCTTCCATAGCTTCTCTTGCTTTGTCGGTCGGTTTTGCCATGGAAACGAACATGGAACGCAATGTCGTACCAGCTTGTTCCCCTTGTAAACCAGCATCCACCATGACACCAGTGGCAGCCGCCAATTCTTCCATACTGATTCCCATTGCAGAGGCAGACGGAGCAGCATATTTAAATGCATATTGCAAGTCCGAAACACCAGCAGCGGTGCGGTTTGCGGATTCTGCCAGTACATCGGCAACATGGGTGGCATCACCGGCACTGTCGCCGAACGTGTTTAAAACGTTAGAAACAGTATCAGCCACCAGTGCCAAATCTTCGCCGGAGGCTTCCGCAGCGGAAATGATACCTGGCATATCTGCAATGATTTCATTGGCGTCTGCCCCCTTTGCCGCCATTTCTGTCATGGCTTCTGCTACTTCTGAGCTGGATAGAGAGGTACTCGCCCCTAATTCCAATGCGGACGCCCGCAGAGCTTGTAGTTCTTCATCCGTCGAGCCGGAGATTGCCCCCACCTTCCGCATCTGGGTATCAAAGTCAATGGCAGAATCCGCTGCTTTTTTCAGCCCAGCCGTTGCAAGTCCCGCAGCAGCGGTTTCCACCGCTGTGATTTTACTACCTAAGCCGCTGATAGCGTCACCAGCAGATTGCAAACGAGAACCAATGTTCTGAGCCGCATCCCCCATTTTAGAAAACGCCGTACTTGCTACGGATGCCACTTTAGAGGCAGCAGTGGCAATGCCTTGCACCGCAGAAACAACCGTTTCCACAGTGGCTTTGAATCCGTTCGCTGCTGTTTTCGCAACGGAAAAGGCAGTCTGAAAGCCGCTTTTCATCGCATCTGCAACCGCAGAGCAAATTGGCTTGATGGCATTGATTTCTGCCGAAACCGTCTTGAATGCCTTTGATTCTGTAATTGCATTTTTGACGGAGGTTGTAACCTTTGTAACGGCTGTTTCTACGGTTTCAAACGCATTTTGAGAGGCGGTGGCAGCTGTTTTAAATGGTGCAGTTAAAGTGCTCGCAATCGACTTGATTTTTTGTAAAGCGGCATAAGCAGCACTGTTTTGAAACGCCTGCATCATGGAAGATACATTGCTTTTCAGCGTTTTTACCGTAGGCGACAGGGTTGACCATTGCCGAAACGCTTCTGCAACAGAATTCGTCTCTTTGGCAGTTGCTTTTGCAGTGTCTCCAACTTCATCCAAACTCTTTTTGACATACCCAAACTCGGATTGTGCTTTTTTAATTGCATCCGCCTGTGTCATGCCCGACTTTTTGTATTCCGCCGCCAGCTTCATAATTTTAGACTGCAGCTCTGCAACGGAAATCCCCATGTCTTTTGCAATTGCCTTGTAGCTGCTTCCGGATTGTTCCAACGCCTTTGAAACATCTTCCGCTTTCTTTTTGGCGGCTTCCATACCTTTTGTAAAATCTTTGGAATCCGCCGTAATCTTTGCGGATAATGTATAATCTGCCATTTATGTATTTCACCTCCCTGCAACCAGTTTTGAGATCGATTCCAGTGAGCCGTTGAGCGTCACCGTACAGCTGGTCGGGTCGTTTAGGCTGATGCTCAATTCTTCAATGGTCATCCATTCATGGATACCGAGTGAATCACAAATAACCTGTACCTGTCTGCCCACGCGAAAACAATCCACACCGGATTCCACCATACTCAGGTCAATTGCTTTGACGGTGAAAGCGGCTTGCGGTGCTTTCAGTTTCATTGCAAAATCTACAACGGTATTCTTTTTGGTTTCATAGGTCGCTTTATCATCAAATTGAAATTCAATTTTTCTGCAAATCATTCCATATTTCTGATACAAACTGTGATTGACCACCAGATTAGTCGGAAAAGTTTTGTCAAAGTTTGCCTGTGTATGGTTGTTTCTCCACATCACATAATTGCCTGGGTACAAGATTCCATCTGAACCGCCGTAGTAATATGTCCAGAAACAATTGGTGGCAGCTGCTCCAATATCCTCCTTGTTTTCCAGTGTGGTTTCACTGCCATTTTCTCCGATTTCTACCGGAATGAATGCTGTATAAAAATCCTCTGCGGTATAGGTACTGGAAATTTCCAGCACATTTTTCCCAATTTCAATGGTCTGATTCAGTCGGTTTTCTTCTGCCTCTGGGTCCAAATACCGAAGGCGAAAAAAATCATCCTGTAGGGCACCAGATTTTACAGCATCGATTTCCAGAAATCCGCCGAAGTAATCAATCACTCTGGTTTGCAAAATATTCATAATGGTTTCATAGTTCTCCCACCATCGTGTTACCGTGCGTTTTACATTTTGCATACCGTCTTCCCCGTTTTTTGTATATTGGTAAACATAAAGCAGGGAATCGCTGATATCATCGTCGGTCATTTCTGGAAAGGTCGCTAATTTCACGCAATCCGGCGGTGCATAATCAGGAAACACAAAAATTTTTCCTGGTTCATCCTGCGGAAGGCCACCTTTCAGGTCAATCACAAAACCAAATTCTTTATACCACCTCAGTGCTTTCAGCATTTTGTTTATAAATTCATCTAGACAACCATCGGCAAATTTGTATGGAGCAAAATAAACATCATTTAAAACAGACAACAGCCCTTCTACTGTGTAAGTACGATTTCCATACAAATCCGTTTCCACACGAATGGGTCTGCCAGCCCATAGAAAGGTTAATTTTGGTTTATCTGTGTAGATGGTGAGAAAACTCCGCATAACAGCAATGTGCTCTGCCTGCTGACTATCTGGTGAAATCGTAAAGGTAAACGTACCGGATTTATTCATCGACATCGTTAAAAGGGCATCCTGTAGAAAGGCATCCTGATTCGGGGCATGCAGTACACGAGGCTGTACCAAGTAGGATTTTGTTGTTTCATTATAAACTGCATCATCAAATAAATAGGAATATACCGTATACATCACAACACCCCACTTTTACATACAAATGCCACTTGAAAACCAGATTCATACAGGATATAAAAGGTGAATCGGTTGCTGTTTGGCGATAGTTTACAAACCGCCTCATTTTTTCCTGCTTTTAAAGATGTGCCACCACCAATAATGCCATCTTGTTTCCACTGTACGATGGTATCCTTTTCTACATAAATATCGACATCAGACGAAATTTTCAAATCATTTAGTTCTACACTTGGATGGGTTGGGTCGATTATAATCGGTTCTGGCAGGAAGTTTTCACCAAAATTCGTAAAATCCCACAAAAAACCATACATTTTGTATCCAATCTGAAACGGCTGTACATCGGCAGTAATGGTGACCACACAATGGACGGCATCCGCCATTTCAGAAGAAACACTGCACCGCCCGACCCAATAATGCGTCGGGTCGGTATCCAGTGCGATCTGCATGGTTTGCCCATGCAGGGCAGTGACAATGTTGCTGTACAATGTGTGCCAGTCTGTCATAGGCGTTTTAGCGACAAATGTGGCGGTCAGGATACGATTTTTATAGACGGGATGTCCGGCAAGCACTTCTGATAAATCCAGCACACCGTGCCGACCAGGCACATTCACCTTATAAATTTCTACCTCTGGTGCCGTAATAGAAAAATCCGTCCAGTACAGCCCCCAATCGTCAGCCGTGTGCCAGCCACCAAAATGAAATAGGTTGGCAGAATCACATTGCAGTTCTTTTGCAAATCGAATGCCGCTTTTGCTATCCGCATAACAGTAAAATTCCGCCAATCACTCCACCTTCTTTCTTCGTTTTCGTCCATTTGCCGCATAGATGGCATCAATCCATGCAGTCCCTTGTTTTGCATCCGCCGCCAATACGCCTGAAATGGTTGTCTGCTGCTGTTCTTTGTTGGTGCGTTTCGGCTTCTTTTTCCACAGCTTCTGGAATCGCTTTCCTTTCTTTCGGAAGGCATTGGAAACGGCATTCAACACAGCACTGGCAAGCATGGTAGAATCCGATACCACCTTATCCTCATACGCCTTTAAGATGAATGCCTTTTCCGTGCCGGTCAGGGCGTCGTAGTCTGCTTTGGTATAACCGAACTGCACTGCAAAAAAAGCAAAATCCGCAGCCTGGCGGTAACGCTCCCGCTCTGGGTCGGGCGGTTCTTCTGACCCGCCAAAGTAGGCGAACTCCACCAGTCTTACTGGAATAAAAAACCGCAGTCCTCCTGAATCTGCTCTATCACAGCATTCATCACTGCAATATATCCGTTTTCTTGCAACTGCTGCTGTGCAAACTCTTTTGCCAGTTTTACAGGTGCATATTCACCGTTGTCCGACAATAGCCCATAGGCAAACAAAGCCGTCAAATCGGCAATAGATGGATAACGGTTTTCCGCCATTGCCATCATCATACCTGTCACGCTGTTTCCGATGACCTTTTCTACCTGTTCCATCCGTCCGATGCTGTAATGCAGATGATATTCCTTTTCGTTCCATGTGTATGTTTTCATATTCATTTCCTCCTAGTTGAATTATGCTTGTGGCTGATCTACCACTTTTGCGGCGGTTTCTGTATCCAGTGCGGTCAGGTCGACCAGTTCGCCGTAGCCTGCAAAGGAAAGGCTGTAGGTCATGCTGTCATCGTACGGTGCTTCCAGACTGTAGTCTGTGATGCAAGCCAGGCCGCCGAACAGCGGCTTGTAATTTTCCTTCTTGTCTACGATTTTCAGGCAGACAAGGTCGCCATTCGTGAAATAGCTCCCCAGCAGTTTATGGGATTCTGCACTAATGATATAAATACCATCGTTATCAATACTCCATTCTTTTGCCCCTGCAATCTGTGCCTTCCAGCCGTTTGCAAGGTCCTTGCTGGAAACATCCACCGTTTCCGCACTCCGGTTAATGGTCAAGCCTTGCTGTCCGGCAACTGCCAACAGCTTGGAACCGTCTGTATTGTAAATGCAAAGGATAATGTCCTGCCCTGCCTTTGCAATACTGTCCGGAAACGGGCAATAGACTTGACTGTCGTATGCCGTTTTGGAAATCGCTGCATTTGTCGTTTCTGGCATAAAAAATTCCTCCTTAAATCTTACATTTTAATCCATAGCTTACCATGATTTCATAGGAAAGCACGGCGTGCCATTCGTTTGTTTCATCCTGCTGTAAAGACTGCACACCGGTTTCTGTTTGCATGACCAGCGTAATACCGTCTGGCATGGAAAGCGGTTCTGTCATGGATTCTTCCACCGCCTGTATCATGCCGTAAATCTCTGTTCTGGCATCGCCTGGCGTGGCGATTGCATGAATTTGCACGGTGAAGACTTCCTTGTATAACGTCTTACTGGACGCATTCCGCTTTCCCACCACCTCTACAAAGAGGAATGGGGACGGCGTATCCCGTGCAACGGCATCATAGCAGGAATAGCTGGTATTGGTTCGCAGATTTTTCAGCACCGCAGCCGCTATTTCTGCAAAGCCGACTTTTCGCAGCATCATTTTTTCAATGCCTCCTTACAATCTGCAATAAATACAGGCTGTACCTCTTCCACAGACCGCTGCAAAAAATGCTGCCCCTGTACATAATTTGCTTTCAGACGTTTTCCAATCTGTGGAACATATCGCCCTGGCTGCTGTCGGTGTCCATATTCTACATGTGGGGCATACGTTCTTGTATATCCAACCACCCCAGGATTGTTGCCGGACGGCAATTCCGCTCGCAAACTATCTCTTAACTTCCCACCTGCATGGGTGGATGTACTAGGTGCAACTGGTGTATTAGCGTAAGCACGGTTGAAAAGAGCATTGACTCCTTTTTTACAGACAGCCGTAAAATCTGTCTGTGATTTTCGATATAACGCCTGTGCCAGTTTCTCCGCACCGTTTAGTTTGATTCCCGTGTCTGCCGCCACCTCTCTACATACAAAAGCCGCCAACGGCCATGCAGGTCTTTGACGGTCTGTATTTGATAATCTTCTTTTCCAGCACGCACCGCAGCCGCATTTTTACAGGCTTCTAATGGGGCGTCAGTCAGGATTTTCCGCTGTGCCTGTGTGACATCCCGTCCCACCAGCTGCATTTCCTCTGCCGTCCATTCTGTAAATCTGCCTTGATAAACGGCGGGGAACGGTTGCAAGGACATGACTGGATTTCCTAGCACATCCGTATCCGTTTGGACGGACTGCAGCAGGGTGATTGCAAAATACCGCATAGAACCTCCTCCAGGGAACAAAAAAGCACCCTCGTTTCCGAAGATGCTGATTTTTTTCATTTTCTTGACTTTTCCCATAAAATCTGGTATGATAAAAGATGAGGGCATACCTAAGCGGTAGGCGGTCAATCCAGCTCCCGGAAGGGAGTGAATCACATGAACTATGTAACGTGGCAAGATTTATTGCAATTCAGCATGGTGCTGATTACACTCATTTCAACCCTGTACATGATTTTTCATGATGATAAACGGAAATAACCGCCCCTAAGCGTCCAACTTGAGCGGTTATTTCTTCAACCAATCATGGGAGCGACCGCCTATCGGTATGCTCTCCTTATGTTTATCATACCGCATTTTTCCGGATTTGTCAAGGGAACATCCGGATTTTTTTATTACAAGAACCGTACCACCTTTTCCCCAGCGTCCTCTGCCTTGGTTTCCCGATAGGCTGCAAATTCATCGTCATATTCTGCCAGCACGTCCTCTACAAAGGTAGTGGAAATGGTGTCTGCTCCCTCAGAAGCAACCCCCTCATAATTCCACCGGCGAAATAGTTTTACTACCACATCCGCTGCAATGGGTTCCAACAAAGCCGGCAAGGTCGGTTCCCGCACTCTCAGGCAAATCCGAACGCTGGCAAGGTCACAAAGCACTTGCAGCTGTGCAGTATCGTCTGCCTTTGGCTCACCCTGTAGGCGAATCTGTACCTGTTCTAACAGCGTCATCCTTATGCTCCAATCGTGCCGACCACCACGCCATCCAGCCGCTCTGCAAACAGTGTCAGACCAGTGACAATGGTGGTTTCATAATTCATTCTGGTGCTGTCCGTATCGTGCAGAATGCCAATCAAACCTGTCTGGTCAGTTGTAAATGGGAACGCCTTTCCGATTTCGCCGCCGGATACCAGCGGATACGCCAGGTTGAGATTATCTGCAACCGTGGCATAAAATTTGCCCTGCGGCACACTGGCATTGGTCATCATGGAAACATCCGTAAATGCCTTGAAATACGTCATACCAAAGGCATTCTGTGTGCTGATGGAAGCACCGCCGATATAGTCTGCCACATCCATCGGATTGACCAGCACAATGACACTGCCGGCGGCATCGTCCTCAAAGAGTACCTGCAGTTTGCCCCATGCATTGGAAACCGCCGCCTGTAAGGTCGCACCGGTCGCTGTTCCTGTTCCAGTTGCCAGAAATGTGATCAGTTCCGCCCGAATTTTCGCCTGAATGGTCTTCATCAGCTTGTTGTCCGCTTCCGTAACGGCTGCGTCAAAACCAGACCGCTGAATGGCTTCGAGTGTCACCGCCTTCCGGTACTTCTTATAGGTCAGCTCATAGGTCTTTGCCAACTTCGTTTCTACCTTGGAAAGCGGAATCACATCGCCCTCTGCCACAACGCCATCCCCATCTGCCATGGTAACCGTAGAAGTGTAGGTCTTAATCAGAGAGCCGTTGGACATGGCGGTTCTGCGGGTCAGCCCCAGCAGCTCCTGCAGCTTGGTGATGCTGCCGTTAAATCGTGTTACAAAGTCAATGCTTTGTGCCTTGGCGAAATCCGACGTCACATTGGTGTTTTCCTGTACTGCCATTCAAAATTCCTCCTGTTATACAAATAAGTGCATATTTTGGTTGATTGCCTGGATTCTCGCCGCATCGTCCTTGATGGCGAAAATCTGTTCTTTCGTCATGCCGGTGGATGTGCCACGCTTCGGCGGTTCGCCCTTCAGGCGTTCTTTCACCGCATCGTCCACCGCCTGTGTGAACAGTTTAGAAAAGGCTTCGACATTTTCCTTGGTGGTCTTGGCATCCGTTGTCACAATGCTGGAAAGCAGCTGGTCAGGCAGGTGAATGCCTTTTTCTGATAGAATCCCCCTTGCGGTCTGCTGCATCTGTGCGGCATCGACCTGTTTTTGCAAGGCTTCCAGCTTTTGCTTGTAATTGTCTCGCTCCGTTTCCGCTCGCTGCTGGTCCGTCATCTCCGCCAGCTTTTTGGCTTCGGACTGCCGCTGTTCCAAACCGGAAACCGCATCCGCAATCATTCTGGAAACTTCTTCAGCGGTCAGAGCTGCGGGCTGTGCTGGTGTGGTCTGTGGCTCTGCTGCGGCAGATTCTGCCGGTTCGGTCACGGTTGTGTCTTGGGTTTCTTCATGCATCTGTGTTACCTCCATTCAAGTATGGGTCAAACGCTGCGTGCAGCGTTTCCAGTGTGTGCAGGGCTTCGGTTCTGGTCAATTCTCTGCCTTCATTGTCTAGCAGAATCAGGCAGGGCAGCCGCTTGACATGGTGCTGCCGTGCCATTTCATTGCCGCCATACACATCATCCGACCGGAAGGTGTACAGTGGAATGTCGGTTTGGGCGGCGTACCGCTCCGCTATTGGCTGCATCTGCTTGCAGGGCGGGCAGTAATTTGCATGGAAAAATATGAGTTGCATGGCTGCTCCTTTCGTATTTTGGGTATAAAAATAGCACCTCTTGCGAGATGCTGATTTTTGTTTGAATTGGTTGACTTTTCCCATAAAATCTGGTATGATAAAAGATGAGGGCATACCTAAGCGGTAGGCGGTCAATCCAGCTCCCGGAAGGGAGTGAATCACATGAACTATGTAACGTGGCAAGATTTATTGCAATTCAGCATGGTGCTGATTACACTCATTTCAACCCTGTACATGATTTTTCATGATGATAAACGGAAATAACCGCCCCTGTCTCCAAACGTGAGCGGTTATTTCTTTAACCATTTAACATTGGGAGCGACCGCCTATCGGTATGCTCTCCTTATCTTTATTATACTTGATTCCATCCGGATTGTCAAGCGACAATTCGGATTTTTCATAAG
>DYCW01000099.1 GCA_019417865.1 Ruminococcus sp.
TCTCAGTACTCATTATACAACAAAGGAATGGGGTTGTCAATAATAATGCCATAACCTCTTCGGAATTGTTTTTTATTACTGTATTACTTGCATAAATTAGAATTTGTCAGCTTACAGTGTGACATTATACCGTAATCCACTCATGCAGTGCCGCCGAAAGTCTTTTGTCTATGTCTTTTCTTGCCGCTTCACACTCATCGGGATATTTCTTTGCTGAACGGAAAATAAAACGCATAACAAATTTCAAGCCTATCGGCAGTGCCATTCGCAACATGGATTCCGGCAACACAAAATGCGTACCATGCTTATACACTATAGCCTCATATTCACACTCGTGCGGACATTCCTGCAAACGTAGATCCATACGACGGACATATTTACCTGCCTCCCACAGGCTGTCATCATCTGCTCCAATCAAGATAAGCTTACCCTTGATATTTTCAATTTTTATCATTTCTTCCTCTGTATGCTTGCGTTCCTTTTCAGAATCTGCAAAAAGACAAGTCGAACGCAGAAAATCTCCGGATCCTTTTGTTTCAGCCTCAATCTTTTTCCAATACGTTGGATGTTCGTAAACAAATGGCATATAAGCAAGTGGCTTTCCACGATAGGAAAGCGTAGAAGTTCCGGACACAGGCCACTCCTTGCAGCCATCCTTTTTGCCCTGCTCAAATCCCTGCCATACAAAATCACTGGCAGTCAGCCCAAATGTCAGCGTTATATCCGGGAAATAGGATGCCGCAACCAGTGCTTCCATTCCTGCCGTACTCATTCCCATAATACCGACCTTTCTGTTTCCATGAGTCATTAACCACTTAACCGCTGTCTCAATTCTCTCAAGCGGACAGTTGACGTGGCTATAATTGTGTTTCCCCGGAGACATACAGAGTGCATTGACGCCATTTTTGTGCAGCCATTTAGCACCGCATTTTGCCATATAATCATTCGGATCATCTCCAAAGAGGCCGATCACAGTACAGTCTGCCCCTTTCGGATTTTCATAATATGTACCATAAAAGCCATCTTGTTCTGTTTCAAAAAATAACTTTTTCATTGCCATTACCTTTCATCAAATTCCGATTTATCTTAGTACTCATTATACAGCAAAGCAATCTCTTTGTCAATCATAACACCATAGATTTTTCGGGATTGTTTTGGTTATTGCATTACTCGCATAAATCAGAATCTATATATCTTTCCCATCTTGCTCATTTTCTCTGCTTAATTTCATCAAGCACGGTATAATAAGTGCAAGCGAAATCCCAAATGCAATCCAGTCTGCAAATGGCGTTGCCCATGCAATACCTGATATCCCTATTATGTGATTAAGCAATAGCATAAACACAATATCCAGACTGCCTTTACGAAGGAATGAAAGTATAAGTGGTTGTATCTTTTTGCCGATCGCCTGAAAGATTGTAATGACCATAAAATTCATGGCGGTTGTCGGACAAGCAAGACAGATAATTTTCAAAAATTTCTGCCCATAGTGAACTGTTTCTGCATCAGATATAAATCCCTTCACAATCGGAGTTGCAAGGAAGAACAAGAATATTGTTCCACAAACTGCAACGATCAAACTGTATAGAAAGGCGACTTTTATGGATTCTTTCATTCTTTTTAAATTTCCCGAACTGTAATTGTAGCCGATCAGCGGAAGCATACCCTGTGTCATTCCCTGTGCGATCGCATAAGCTAACAGATCTATTTTTTTCGCAATTCCCATACCTGCAATTGCTGTATTAGAATAACCTGCCACAATATGATTCAGGGCTGTGTTGGAAATCGTAGACATCATTGTCATAACAAAGCCAGGCAATCCAACAGCGATCACTTCCAATGGAATATGCTGCTTTACAGAATATTCTTTTGAATTCAATGTTATAACTGTTTTCTTATGGATATGAATCAGAAACACGATGAAATACAACATTGCGATCAAATTAGATAACATTGTTGCAATGGCTGCTCCTACAATATCCAACTTGAAAACAAATATAAAAAGCGGATCAAGTGCAATATTTAAAATGCCGCCTAATGCTACTCCGAAACTGGCAGGCTTAGCGTATCCTTCCGAACGAATCAAATGTGCAAACTCTGCATTCATAACAGTAGGTACAGCTCCTATACCAATCGTCCAGAAAACATATTTTTTAAGATATTCCCATGTTTCTGCTTTTGCTCCTAATATCGGGAACAAAATCGGTTCTATCAACATGATCGCTAATCCATATATTAAAGAAACTATAATTCCTGTCCAAATACAGAACGCTGCTGTATGTCTGGCTTTTGCTTTATCCCCTATGCCAAGGCAACGTGAAATCAGACTTGAACCACCCATTCCAAACAGATTTGCAAATGCTGTCAAGAACATAAAACAAGGCATGGCAATGGTTGCCGCAGCGACCTGCAATGGGTCGTTAAGCTGTCCAATAAAAAATGTATCCGCCATATTATATACAACTGTAATAAGCTGGCTGATCACAGTCGGAATTGCAAGAGTAAGCACTGCTTTTTTTACAGGAGCATCTGTGAAAAGAGCATTTCTATCATTGCTCATGATTCTCACCCTCCTCTTTGTGAAGTCCGTCAATCACGCAGTGAATTGCCAAAGTGTAACTTTCATTAACAGGAACAGGATAATGAGAAAAATATCCTGCCTGTTCTTCTGATATAAAACCATGCATCAAACCACGCAATACATCACCCAAAAGTGCTGTATAGGTTTCAGGCAAAGTGGAATCCTTCTTCTGTGCTTCGGTCAGGTGATCAGCAAATACACAGGGCACTTCAGAAATGTTCTCTGCCTTTGCCTCTTCAATTCTGCCGTGACCAGCAAGGACGTTGTAATCACGATCAATAATGACAGGATTCACAAAACCAAACTCCCTCAGAGAGGAGCGAAGTTTCAGGATCTGTTCCTTGTTGTGGGTTCTGGCATTGTTGGCATACGGCACTAACTTGTCGATGTCAACAAGCTGAAATTCTGTAGTTGTGGTCATCAGTAATTCCTCCTCTGCTGGATTCTGAGCATCCCTTTTCGAGCAGCATCGATATTGCCCTTGATGGCTTGTCCTTTAATTGTGCGATACTGCTGTTTTGTAAGGAACAGCTTATTATTTTTTAGTTCTCTCCAGAATTGAACATCTGCTTTCATAAAAATCTCACTTTCTGCTGCGGAGCAGTTTTTCCATCATATCTTCCTGCGGATTGCCCTGAAATTCTACAAAACAATTTTCCCTCACGATCTGAAAAATCTGATTCCAGATCTAATTTGCCTGTTTCATGTAGTTCTGCGACATTGCTGCATAGGGAGAAGCGATTGCCGCCCCAGTTGTTTGGTACTATCTTTCGCCATGATGTCATCACCTCCAAAAAATCAAAGAAATTCAAACAAAATTGTAAAATCGGGCATAAAAAATGCTGACTCAAAGTCAGCAAAGGCAGGTTTTATCGGTATTTTTCGTGTTTAGCATAGCCAAGGGGGTCAATCGGGTGTTTGAATATTGGATTTTGTGCGTGAGAGGGGGCACCGGTCAGCGTTTGGTCTATTTTTAGGGATTTTTAGACCCCCGGCGGTTATTTCAGTATGTATAAACAGGATTCTCATCCTCAGTCCACGTCTTTTTATCGTGACATGGCTTGCCAGTTAGATTCATCCCACATCAAAGCAGAGTTGCCACGATGCGGAATGATATGATTAACCACTGTTGCAGGAACATATCGTCCTTGCTGTAGGCAACGTACACACGTTGGGTGCTTGCGGAGGTAAGCTTTACTGAGCCTACGCCATTTGCTGTTGTAACCACGCTTGTATGCTGATAGTCTGTCAGGCTGTTTATGTACCTCGCAGTATCTGCTGTCGGTAAGGTTCGGACAGCCTGGGTAACTGCAAGGGTGCTTAGAGCTTGTGTTCATAGGTGCTTTAAAAGTGTAGAAGCATGAGAAATCATAATCATAGCTTCAGCAGAACGACAAGAAATTTCATAATCTTTTGATAATCTGCGTGAAAAATTAAGCCATGCGAAAGTACGTTCAACAACCCAACGTTTCGGTAGAACCTGAAACCCTTTCTGTTCTTTTATTTGCATAGAAATATCGATTCTTATGTTATGAAATTCCTCAAAAGTATTCTGGAATGTCCCTCTATAACCTCCATCTGCACATCCTGCCTGAACGGTTGGATACCTGTAAAGTGCCTTTTCAAAAATGTATATTCCGCCTTTTGTATCGTGAATATTTGCCGCATAAACGTTAATACACAGCAGATTTCCCATCGTATCCTGTTACGATATGTCTTTTTCTTCCTTTCGTTTTTCCCCGTCATATCCGTGATTTTCTCCGTAATACGTTGTTTTCACGCTCTGTGAATCGATCAGTGCGTAACTTGGTTTCTCATTCCTTCCTGCTTGTTCTCATGTTACTTTTACAAGATGTTTCATCATTTTGTCCCATATTCCATTATTTCTTGCTCGGCGATAAAAACTCCATACAGTATTATGTGGCGGATAGTCATGTGGCAGCATTCTCCACATTATACCACTTTTTTGTTATGAACAAAAAGTCTTAGCGGCATACTAACCACTTTTGGATAATTTCCTGATGGAGGATGGTCGTCTGTTGATGATATATTTGATTCTCTTTCCCTTGCTGTTCTTCATATCCGAAGTGCCATGTAGTTCCTTTTTTGGAGGAATGTGCTTCAGGATCACGCTTCTTTTCTTTGTTTTTTGTAGACGATGGTGATTCAATAAATGTAGAATCCAAAATGGTTCCTTTTTTCAGGATCAGACCACGATCCATCAAAATTCTTACAACTTCTGCAAATATCTTTTCTTCTAATCCGTTACGTGTCAGGATGTTGCGGAATCTCCCTATCGTATCTCCGTTCGAAACTTCATCCGGTGAATGGATCCCGCAGAAATTTGAGCATGCACGGCTGTCTATTACCTCGTTCATGACCGCCATATCTGCAAGATTGTATACGTTCTGCAAGATAAAAATCCGCAGCATCAATTCAAGTGGATAAAGTTTTTCTTATTGGTTCTGGCTGCACCAAGCTCGTCATTGATTTCTGCCAGTGTCATTTGTCTTTCCATATCTCCATTATATCACTTTTCTCCCTTTTTGACAACTATGCGGTATTGCCTTAAAGAACGGACGCAAACCAAACGTTCGATTTACAATATTATGCTTGCCTGCCTTATTGATTCTGATTGCATTTTAAGGGTTGTTGGCGAAAATTGATTTGCGTGTTTTCTGGAGCAGTTCACTTCTCTACCTGCTTTTTTCAATTACAATTTGTAATGATTTTTTGCAAAAAAAGTCTGCACAAAATGTGCAGACTAATCCATCTTATCAATTTTTACAATATTGCTTTCTGTGAAAAATTTTTCTCCACAGACCACCATACAACAATTTCCTAAATCAAAGACCGTAAAATGCTTTCCTGCATGAATAAATTGATCATTTGGTTTTCCTGAAAACTCAAGTAATTTTCCACCTATCCCTTCTCCCGTATACTTCGCATATGCTTCCTTTAAACACCACACTCGGCACATGGATTTTTGTGGGTCAGGAGATGATAAAATTTCCTCTTTTTCCGCATCTGTACAAACTACTTCTGCGATATTCGCACTTACGCTTGCATAATCCTGAATATCTATTCCCACTTCGCAGCTATCTATCACACAAACCGCTCCCAGATCACAGTGACTGATGTTGAATTGAATCGGCAAATCTGTATATGGCTTTGCATCGCCATACCAGTGAATCTGCTCTTTTACACCATATTCTCTTGCAACTCCTACAGAAAAAAGTCCGTAGGAAATTGCACAGAGATTTTTGTCTTTCTGACGCTTGTAGCGTAAAAATTTTACCATTCTTTCTGGCGGTAGTTTTATGTGACTAACATCTATATCAACATTCTCACAAAGATAAATCACTTTGTATCGCCGACTTTAATATCTGGATTTTCAAGAAGGAGTTCTGCTGTTTTCGTCATGCTTTCTTTGAATGCTGTAAGTGTTTCCTTTGAAACATGATAATCGCAAACGAAAAACAATTGCAAAGCTTCTGGCATTTCAAGGAGAACGATTCCGAAAAAGTTGGTTTCTCTTTGGTCATTGCCAACCTTTGAACTGATATTCTTAACTGTAAATCCAGCTGGCTTCCGATAATTATTATACGATGTACAAAATTGTAATCTACGATCAAATGTCGCAACATGGTGATTTTTGATGTCCTTTGAAGACTTTGCGATGGAATTTCTGAATGCTTCAGCAAGTGTTTCCTCTTCTGAAAGAATCAGTCTGTGCGGAACATTTCTGACAAGATTGCCAACAATATAAAAATGCTCCTTCTTAATCCGGCAGGAATCCGGAATGGAAATCATAGTATCCTTAACGCCAAGAAAATGGTACACTGCAACATGGAACGCAAACAGGAATACATTATAGACCGATGTTTTGAAATTCTTTGCAACTGTTTCCATAATGTCTTTCGATATTGGTACGACATAGTCTTTCATGTAGGCCTTTTTCCCTACTGCAAGTGGCGATATGTCAAACATCTTGTATCCACTTAATTCTTTCTCCCAATATTCCAGTTCTGCAATTCCCTTTTCTGTTTTTTCAAACTGTAAATACTGTTCCATGAATTCATGATTTTGTAACGCAATATGTTCCTCAATTGCTTCACCAGCATACTTTCTCATGATCCGATCTGTGATCAGTGCACAAGCTGTACCATCAGCAATCCACGGATGACCAATCAGATAGAAAATATACTGCTGGTCTGTTACCTTTACAAGGCCGATTCTGACAGACAGTTCATGAAACATGTCTATTGGTTTTCTGCAAAGTTTTCCGATTTCTTCCAGTGCATTGTTGTACTTTTCCTCATCGGAATTTCCGTTTACCTCATAAAGTTCCAGTTCGTATTTATAATTGCTGACGATTTTATAAAATAGGACTTCTTTTTCACCAACACCAATGTATCTCAATGTATCATATGCATCAAAGGCATCCTGAATGCTCGCTTCCATATGTTTCAAGTCAATTGCTTCATTGAGTTCGATTGCGGTAGGGAAAATCATATTGCTACCATTTCCTATGATATCTCTCTGCTGTCTTGGCAACTCAAAAACAGAATTGCCGTTTTCATCTTTAAAAAACTCAAATTTTTTCATTCTCACTTCTCCATTATATATTTTTGCGGATTTTCAAAATATGTGTTCACCTTATCAAAAAATGCTCCGACATGGAAACCATCCGCACAAGCATGATGTTCCTGAAAAGCAAATGGCATAAACAGTTTTCCGTCAATTTCCTTATACTTACCTAATTCAATGATTGGTCTTAGCATAGGGCGTTCTCCAATTGGATGCATCAATGAAAAACCAGTAAAATGAACTCTCGGCTCAACGGAAAGATTAAATGTATTTGCTGGTGCATGCGGATACTTTGAAGTAAAGAACTTTCTTTCAACTCTCGCTTTTTCTATCATTGTGTTAAACTCTTCATAAAAGTCACTGAACTTTTGTGCAGTATCCGTACAAATCATGGTACAGTTTTCTGTATCCTTGTGAAATATCGGAAAAACAGGGATTATTTCATCATACTGAACCAATTTTACTTTTTCTTCATAGCCGTATCTCAAAGACGGTACTTCATTGACTGCTTTGCTTATCAACCACAAACACATTGCAAAGAAACTAATTCCGCTTTCTTTATGATACTTCACCAGTTCTGTCACATCTGTCTCAACTGTAAGCGTATAAACGGAAGGCATAATCTTTGTGAAATAGAGAAAGGTATCCCGTCTTGACCAATTTTTCATGTCAACTTCCTTGAAATTAGCCATCTATAAGCCCCCTTATATCTCTCATAATTTCAGGTGAATTTTCATTATTTATGAAAAAATGTTCGCCTTCATAAACTTTATGCGTAATCTGATCCGTATACTTGCCCCAGTCAGCAAGACTTTCCATATCAAGTGAAATATCATCTCTACCATGAATTTCAAATATGTGACAATTTAATTTAATATAATCCGAATCGTAATATTTTTGAAAAATAATAAAATCTTCAATCAAAACTGGCACAAAGCACTTTAGATAAGTTTGATTCTTTGCAAATTGCTTTGGTATAAATCCAAGTTCCACAAATTTTGCTGAGGCTTCTTCCAGATTCATCATTTCTTCAACAGATATACGCAGTGGTTTGCAAGGAGGATTTACTCCAGATATCACAAAAATTTTTGGTGATATGCTCTCTACCAACATCGTGCATCGGCTTTTCCCACAAAAACCATCTTCGCAATTTGTCGGATGTGCTAAAAATCG